>NZ_JBIQNW010000061.1:0-33694 GCF_047228265.1 Nostoc sp. UIC 10607
ACTTGTTTTGCTTGACTAATTCCCAAGTCAACTAAATCCGCTTCTAAAATCTCCAAAAGCGCTTTATATCCTTCATAAGTGCCATCATTCGTAATAGGAATTTCAGAACTATTTATTTTTTTACCTTGCTCATCAACAACATAAATTGTGAATAACTTTGGCTCAACCCATTTGCCGATAAACCCGTGTCGCTTGGTTTTGGAATTTTTTCTTCCCTTTTTATTAATTCGGATTCGACTCCGACCACCATCTACAGCTATAACAACTCTTTGGTCTTTAAGAATATTACCTTCAGGTAAAATGCCTATCTGCCGATTTAATATTTTACATTGCCGTAAGTTGATGCCAGTTTGACCAAATTTATATGTCAAACGCTCAATTCGTTTTAAACTAAGATCAATTCCCCAACCAGTTAAAGTTGTGCAGGCGGCTTCAAATGAGCTAGTAATTGCACCGTATTGAGCAACTGTTGACCATACTAACGGGGTTAATCCTTCTGACATCCCCAACCACTTTAACATGGGATAAAATCCCTGAAGAGACATTTTATTTGTGGTCTTTGTTGACTTCTTTATTACCATATATGGTAATTTTAGAGTAAATAGAACGTTTCCAACTGTTAAGATTTGGCGTTTTCTATAACCATGTTTTTGCATAGTATTATCCCACCAGCTTTTTGTTTGAATCATAGCTATTTGATTAGCTGACTGAGATTGGGAGAGGTTATACAACAAAATTGCAATACACTGTCCAGCTAAAATAAGTGCAATCTCTCTAATTTTTTCTTCTCTTTCTTTAAGAATTTTCCCATTCCATTCTGTGATATTTGTCAACTCTAAACATTTTGTCATCTCCAAAGAAAAATTTGATAATGATTTACTCAAATCTAGAGTTGCACATATATATTTTTCCATTAAATTAGATAATCCCTGTCTCGAAATTATTGCTCCAAGGGAATCCTAACTTTTTGGGGATCAAAAAAAGAGAGTTTTGCAAGTCGTGGCTTAAACTCACCTGGAATTCTTATGTATTATTGCCACCTATCTTGTATAAATAAATAATGAACACTGAGACAAGAATTTAGCGATCGCACCTTTTTTAGCCGACCTCACAAAATCGCATTGCTCCCCTGGTAAACTGCCTTGTCAAATGCTGTATCTACTTCTAAATGCTGTCCATCATCACTTCTTAGTGTCAACTTGTCAGTAGTTCGACCTACCACTTCATATAATTTGCCTTTATCCAGCCCCCGGCGTTTGTAATCCCGTGTGGGCATGATCACATCACCAATTTCAAAGTTATGGGCAAACCGCATCTGTACTTTTGTCAGATTTTTGGTTTGCAATTGGGTGATGGTTGCAGTTTCTCCCAAAGTCCCTTCACCCTTGAGCTTGTCTCGAATCGCTTGGGTAAGGGCAAGTCTTTCTGTATTTGTTCCAGCTAACACAAGAGTTTTGAGTCGTTGCTCTGGTGTCCCTACTATATAATCATTGGCGATCTGCTCTATTTTGGATTCACTGTCAACTTGAAGTATGGAACCGTTGGCTTCTAGTCGTTCAAATCCTGCTTCAATCCTGCCATCAGCAATCAAATCTACTGCTAATTTTAGCTGCGGGTTTTTCTGACGCAACGATTCATTGAGGTGTGCGGTTTTAATTCCTGCCTGTTGCAACGATTTGAAGGGATTACCGGCTTCTACTGCTGACAACTGCCGAGTGTCACCAACTAAAATTACCCTAGCTTGAAGTAAGGTTGCTCTTTGTAAAAGTGCATGAGCATCTTTTGCACTGAGTAAACCCGCTTCATCCACAACCCAGATTTGATTTGGTTCAATTTCTTTTGGTTCAGTCACAAGTAATCTAGCAACAGTAAGAGACTGAATTTCTAACTCTTCGCTCAAAACCTTAGCAGCAGAGGAACTGGGGGCAAAGCCTTTGATGGTATATCCGGCATTAAAAGCGATCGCCTTCAACTCTTTGAGGGCAAAAGTCTTGCCAGCGCCAGCTACCCCCTGCCATGCAATGAACTGGTCAGATGTTGTTGCAGCCAATTCTACTGCTTGGCGCTGTCCGCTATTTAGTAAGGTATTTTCTAAGTGGTTTTCGACTACTTCCGAGTCAGAAATGGAGCAAAATTTACATTGACCTTGCTGCATCAAGTCAATCGTCGCCAATTCCCGCCTCACCGCTGTCATCGTCGTAAATTGGTGAGTCAACCCTGGCAAACCGATTAACTCCTGATGTTCTCTAATCAGGGGTGCAATCGCTGTTACATCCGTAGCTAAACGTTCTTCTAGGATGAATTTTTCTAAATCCTCTTGTCTAAAAGCGACATTTCTCTCACTGCAATGTGCGATCGCATCATCTAGGGCATCAATCAGACTTTTTTGCTCAACCACAAGAGGAGCCTGTTCTTTTCTTGGTTCTCCTGGCTTGACAAACCTAATCCCTAACGCCGCAGCTTCTGACTTCCACAATGCAACCAATTCTGATTCTGGTAGTTTCTGCTTGCGCTGGCGGGTATCATCCCAAATTTTTTCACGTTCGGCCCAAGTGGAAAAAGCACCAGATGAGGCGATGATTTGCTGTCGCCGCTTAGAAAATGCCTCTAAATCCTCGAATTTAAACCCTTTTATATCAAACTGCCCATGTAAACGAAGCTCTATCTCGTAGCCAAGCTTCTGCACCTCACGCGCCAGAGAGCTTTGGTATGCCATCCCCAAGAATTTCTTATTGGCGAATATCTCGTTATTACCCAAACTTAACCAGCTACCATCTGGAGTTTGGGTCATGTTCATCAGCAAACAATGGGTGTGCAGATGTGGGTCTAAATCCCGACTTTCGATGTGATCGAACTGCGCGACGACCAAGTTACCAGTCTTAACCCTATGTCTCTTGTTATCGTCTGTCACTCTGGTATAGGCGTAACGCTGCTCTATCAGTTGCAGGACTTCTTTTAACGCCTGATGGTGAGCATCAATCAAACGAGTATCCCCGCCCACCAAGGCCATCAAGCTTACACTTTTGGGCGCAGAAAATGTACAGTCTAATGCAGCTCTGCGTTCTCCTTTCCCCTTTTCTTTGACTACTCTGGCATTCAATACCTCACGACCATCAGGCGTAAGCCCCTCAATGATATTTTTAAAAGCTTCTTCGTCATCGACTGCCCCTGACAACCCCAACTTTTTAGCACCTTGACCATTCCAAAGCGACTTTCCTTGGTGATAGTAATTCTTGATGAAGTAGTTCACCGCCATCTCACTTGAGACGTTAGCCGCTGTTAGCATGGCTCACCTCTGTTATGGGGTTTACAAAAGTTAATCCTTGTTCTATTCCATCTGTTAGTGCGGCCTACTCTCGTCAAGAAATTCTGATTATTTTCTCTTATTGCAAGATAATCACCCTTGCAATAAGTATTGAAGTCAAAATCAATCCCCGTCATCAAACTTCGTAGTGCTTGATGACGAATGAAAATTTTTTCGTGAGACTTTGACCAAAACAAAATTTTATTTCCCAAACTCTCCTGTCATTTAATATAGCAAAAAATCGAGCATTCTTTCCGCCAAATATGGCGTACTGTGCGTCAGAAAAAGGTGGATTACAGGGGTTGTGGTTATTGAAGCTAATTACTAGATAATTGGGAGAATCCTTGAGAAAATTGGGAAGTATCAGGAAGTGCTAGGAAGTCTTGGGAAGTCTTAGGAATTGTTGGAAAATATTAAGCTAATGAGAATTTTGTGACTAGATGATGTTGAATAGTTGAAAAGGTAAGAAATGAATTAGAGATTTGGGAGATATTGTTTAGATATTGGGAGATGTTGAATGTAATTGGTGAAAATTGGGAATTGAGAGATTTTGTGGAGATTTTCTATCAGATGCACGAATTTATGAAAAGTCAAAGAGTATTGCTAAAACTGTAATCTTTCTTCGTAAATGTGGAAAAATCACGGTTTGGGCGGTTCAAATTGAGAGTAATTATCAATTAGATAGACAAAAAAAGGGTCAAAAACAGGGAGAATTTTTCTTGTGGATTTAATGTTGAGTCTTGATCCGGGAACTTCAATGACGAAGATGGTTTATCGTGTTCTCTCGGAGATTTCGTACAAGTCAGAATTGCTGTGTATGGAACCAGAGTTAATTAAGATTTCCAAAGATTCGCTGGATTTATATGAGTCTGGGCAAATGAATCGGCCCAATCCAGAGAATGAAGCGTGGATAGAGTACAACGAAGAATATTATGCGGTTGGGTTTTTGGCACAAAAGTATTTTGAAGCGCGAATCAATTTTTTAGAACTCAAGTATGAGAACGCGATTCCAAAAACTTTGGCAGCAGTGGGGGCAATAGCGATTAGAGATTCTTTGAAGGCAAACTTTGATTTATCCTTGGGACTGCTATTGCCTTATGGGGAGTGGGAAGATAGAGAAAGATTGGAGAGGGGTTTAACTAAGGCACTGTCTAGCTTTAGCTTTCGAGGGAAACAATTTTGTATAAATCTGATTAACTTTCAGTGCTTGCCCGAAGGTGGGGGACTGATATTGACGCGAAGTAAAAAACTTGGCACAGATTTCAATAAAATGAACATTGCTGTGGTGATGCTGGGTTTTCGGGATATATCAGCCGTAATCTTTGAGCGGGGTATCTCAACTGGAAAGACGGAAGGATTGGGCTTGGCGTGGATGCTGGAGAGAATCAAAAGCCGAACATCAGGGCAAAACTTACACGAACTGTTAAAGGCTGTTCATCTATCAGGCCCGACATTGAAACCGAGATACTGCAAACCTTTGGCTCGGAGCAAAAAGTCTGATTTTAAGGTTGAGGAGATAGCACAAATTATTGAAGTCGCTGACTTATCTCGTAAAGAATACTGGGAAAAGGTATCTACTTGGCTCAAAATTAATATTCCTGCCCATATTGAGCAAGTCATTATTGGTGGTGGAACGTCGGAATATTTAGGCTCGGAGTTGAAAAATTTGTTTACTCATACCGACATTTCATGGGCAGCAGAATTATCTGAGGATGTGCGTTTAGCTTTTAACCTGCCGATTAAAAAAGATGCTTTGTGCTTGCGTTTCACTGATGTATATGGATTGTTTCGTTACCAACACGCTACGTCATCCATTTCAACTCATCGTGCTTCTTAATTAAAGGAATAATGAAATGCTTTCAGATGTTGAGTTTCGCTTACGAAGTAGAGTTAAGGCTGATAGTAAAGAAGCCGTGGTCATTAAGTATCTAAATTCCAAGAATACTCTTTATCCTGCTAGGGATATGGCGATGATTGCCATTAGCAGTTATTGGTTGCCTTTAGCTTATCAAGCTGTGGATCAATCCGTGAATTTAGAGCCACACATTCGTGCTTGTCTTTACCGCCTTCAACTCCACTCTTCATATTTGATGGGACTGCTGGGAGAAATCCCGTCTCAAGGAACGCCGATGATTGCAGTAGCCTCTAATCAATCACAGCCACTACAACTAATACAATCATCACCATTACCAATATCCAGGACTTCAGTCAAAGAACCATTACAAATAGCCAGAACTCCTGTACCAGAAGAATCGGAGTCGGGAACTGACTGGTTAAATCCTTTTTAGGACTGACCATTTTTTGAATTGATTTGACGCATTGCTCCTTTCTGAGCATCTTTTTCAGTGAACGCAAATATGTCGTTTCAAGCTTTTTAACTAGGAGTGCATGATTATGTATCAACCACAAGAACTTTTTAACGACCTTTCACCATCAGAAATTAGCCGGACTTTACGCTTGAGTGGGATACCTGAAAAAGAGTCATATACCGAGAATGATGCAGACAGGTTTCGTGAATGTCGCACCTTAATTGAGCAGGGTAGAAATGATGAGGAAGTAATGGCTCTATTATCTCCAATTGTTGACAATGCACTGTCAGAAACTCAGGGCAATTCCTCGTCGTCAACGAAGAATGGAGGGAAAAAACAAGGAAAAAAAGCCCAATTACCATTAGATATTACTGAATTACTAGTTATTGCTCGTGAAAGAGGCTATAAAATCGCACTTTCTCAGGCTTTAATAATTCTCCAAGTCTGCGGACTATCTGAGCAAGATGAGTATAGCCCAGATGAGTGCGAACGCTTTCTTGAAACCTACAAATCAATAAAAGAGCAAAACAAATCCTTTGAAGAAGTTGCAGCCAGCTTAACAACTCTAGGTAAAAGCGAAAATTCTCAACAATTAAAATTAGATGCAGTGATTGAGAATGTTAGTGAAAAAGCTGTAGCGGCAAGAGAAGATTTATCTAGCTTGATTGATAAAATTACTGCTGCTCAGGCTGAAGAAGCCCCAGAGTTAGTTCAATCACTTTACCTTAAAAATGTTGCACTGAAATTACAACAGAGCGATTCTGAAAATAACCTCTTCGCTCAATTAGAAGAAAGAATCATGGCGAGAATCGCCGAAAAAAAGCAGCAGAGGGCACAGTTATCTGGAGTGACTTGGGAGACGACACCCTTACCATCTTCTTCGCCCACGCCGATGCTGTCGCCCAACGCATTAGAGAATGGAACGAATACCGATTAAAACAAGAAATTGCAGCCAAAGAACGCACTATTGATATTCAAGTCGAAAAAGCCTCCGATGCTAAAGCCAATAAATTAGCTGCCCACAAGCTGGAAAAAATACAGGCATGGAACGAAGCACAACTAGAACGTCAAAAACTTCGTCAAAAACGCTTTGAACAGTTCAAAGGACTTGTTTTTTGGCTCGGTGGTTGGGTCGGTTCTGGCCGCTCTGGTATTTTCTTTTTTGGCTCTGCCATGTTAGCTTCTGCGACTTTTGCAGGAGTAACAATCATTAATCTGCCAACAAATCTTTCCTGTCCTGATCGCAAAAGTCCCTGTTATCTGGTATATCAAATGCGATTTAACAATAAAAGTGTGATTCTTCCACAACAGACCAAGGATATTATTGCTGAGTATGAGCGCAATAAGAGTAAACCTAAACGGCGCAGATAATTAATTTATTAGAAGAGAAAATACTGTTAATTCTCCTCTAAGCAATTTTTTTAGTCAGGTATAAGTCATTCCCTACAAGCTTTTGAAGCTATTGGAGATCTGTATTTGTAGTCAGGTTTTCAAGTATGTTTTGTATTGCTCTGAGTTGCATTCCAGAAAGTCTAGATAGTCCTCAGCAGCGAAAGCGATTGATGCTTTTATCAAAGAGCTATGTGACAAGTAAACCTTAATATCTAGTAGCGGATTAGTTTTATGCAGGAGCAAAAGACGTTAGAAACTTATCAACAGGCGATCGCAATTTATGAAACTGCGATCGCTGCTTTACTTAACGATGCGTAACCGCCGTAGGTATCGCTTTTTTTCACATATCCAGATAAAATCACTGTATTTGATGGATAAAAACTTTCTTTACAGCCTAACCTCACCGACTTTAATAGGAGGTGTCCTTATCGAAAGGTAAGCTGTCAGCATCCTCAAAGTTCCGCAGGTCTTGTTCCATCTGAATCCGGCGTTGGACGTATGTTCTGCTATCTTCAATCCTTCCTCTCATCTGCCATGCACCAAAATTAATACCCTTTTCTGCGTATTTAGCAGACACTTTGTTGTAATCATCAACCTCGATTTTCTTACGCCACTCAAGCTGTTCGAGGGCACTTTCACTGATACCAATTTTCTGAGCGTATTCTACATATTCAGATTTGAGAGAACCATCTGGGTTAAACTCCTTTTTTTCTTGTTCGCTGAAGAAATCGTAGGCTGTGTAAATTGGCCACGGCTCTGGATCAGTCTCGTCCAAGTGCTTCCACTCGTCGTATCTTGCTTTTAGCCTAGAGGCATAATCATCAATTGCCTCGTTACTCATTCCCACAGATAACATTTCTTGTCGAGCTTCATTTTTCAAGCTGCCATCTGGATGGAACTCTTTCTTGTGCATATTTATCCAACGCTTAATTCTTGACATATAAATCTCCTCAGAAATTGATTAAATTTCATCAATTTACTTAGCATTTATGACTCTGGAATTGAAACATTTTGATCCTCGTTTAAATCAGTGGATCTATACAGACGATAACAAAACTAGCTCTCAATCAATTTTAACTGAAAAGCTCAGTAATACCTTATTAGAATTTTACTTTCCTGGTAAAGAATTCTCGTTTGGACACTCAGATGAATACAGCACCGCCGAAGAATTAAAGAATCATCCAGATGGACAGATTTTATTGCTATCTTCTAAGACTCGCTTACTTTATGGAGAAAAAGAATGCTTAGAAATGATTCAAAAAATTTGTCCAGATAGTAAAGACCGTGGAGCTTATGGTTCAATCTTCCTTGGGGCTTGTAAAAATGCGATTCACGAAAATTTAAGCATTCTGGTAGTAGATGATTCTAATGAAAATGCTGGTGAAAATGGAGGGATATTATCGAATGATTTGGCATATAAATTAGTTGGTGACTGTTATGGGCAGATTTCAACACAACTTTATGACAAAGTAACCTTAAGAGAATCCCAAGCAGATAAAAGCTATCGTGTAATTCAGCATCGATTTGGTTGGGTGGATGGAGTTGGAGAGGATACTACTAAATACCGTTTTGGCAAAGGAACATTGCGACCATACAGGCTAGACGAAATCAAATATGCAGATCCAAATAACAAACCAAAAATAGACATAATTCTCCCCGTAAGCAGTTTTAAGGGAACAGACAAAGATAGACCCAAAGGGCCCACTAAACCGCAGATTAAGCCAGGATTATATCAGCAAAATATTTGGTTAGCTGAAAAAGGGCAATCCCAACAAGGTCAAATGTCTATCTCTCAACTCTTGGCATCTTTCCCTCACGGGCTTAAAGATTTTATTGAGTCACTAGAGGTACAAGCTCAAAGATTAACCTCTATTCAAGATGATCCAAGACTTGTTGCTGCTTACTATTGTGAAAGATACGAAAAACGTAAAGAATCATTGAGCCAAAATAAATTAAAAACATCAGACATTATTAATCAAGAAGCAGATGTAAAAAACTTAGGGACAAATGATGACTTAGATGCAGATCAGGAGTTAGATGATGACCATGCCAAGGATGACTTGTTCATGTACAAACTCATTAAAGCCGATTTAGTTGGGCATCAGCAGTTATTAGAAACTGAGAAGGTAAAGCAGGAATTAAGTCGGTTTGTACAAAGTGAGTGGCGAGATATTGCTGTTGGGAAAACGCTTACTTTTGACCGAGGGATGATTATTCCCTCCAAAGAACTCAAAAATGGTGAAATTTGTGTCTCTTGGCTTGATGAGCAAGAAAAAATTCTTAACTTCCGTTCTCCTTTTCTCAACTCTAATGGTTTGTGTGTTTCTAATAATAAATATGTTGAGGATCAGCTAGGGCCAGATGGTGAACCCTTAGAAGGCATAATTGTAGTCAATGACGAAGACCACAAGCGCATACAAGCCAGAATTACAGAGTTAGAAGCACAAGGAATCAATGTTGATTTTATAGATCCAACCGAAACCGAATCAGAACGCCAAGCACGAGACTACGATGGTGACTGCATAGGTATAGCAAGAGCTAGCTTATATCCTAACCTGACAGCAGAGGCAGAGCAAAGAAATCTTCCCAAAAACGCCTATTCGCCCACGGTTAAGCTCAAAAAACAATCATTTTATGATCCCACCGATGGAACCCAGCCCCCATTTGAAAAAATCGCTATCCACATGAGTGATAGCATCAGCGTGGGCATAATCAACAATCAAGTGACAGCACTGGAAGCATTAGAATCAGAAATTGAGGTATTAAACACTTATGGTACTTTAAAACAAAAATCAGAATATTTAGAGCAAATATCTAGCCATTATCAAACTTTATTTGAACAGGAACATGGCGAGAAGCCTAAACCAATTAGAGCAGAGTACAAGCCTTTCATGCAATCTGTTGTAGGTCTAGCAGAGAATCCTAACAGAACGCCAGATATTATTCAGCAGGCGATGGATGTTAATCGCCTAATGTACCGAGAAATGATTGGTGAGGGATGTTATCAAAACCAAATAGCGGTTGATTTATTCAAAAGTGCTAAAAAACCTGAGATGGATAAAATCAGGGAAAATAGTCGCTACTTATATCGTGATGTTAATTATATTAAAGATAAAAAGTCGCGTTCAGTTTATTTAAACACGGGGATAACACCAAAGGGCTACTCACCAGTAGAATTATTGATTAGCCAAACCAATAAATATTTCCAAGAATCACAGTTAGAATCGCGCCCCATAGTCCAGTTTAAAGACTTGTTCAAAGGGGTAGAATTTACACCACAGCAAAAATTTGCAGCGATCGCCGCCAAGTACGAGTTTGATCAGAAATTCAACACTGCGGTTCGTATGGAGCGACTCAGAGAAACCGAGAAGGGCCCATCAGCAAGCATCCAAACTCCACAAGGGATGCAACTCGAAATTGGCAATCTCACCCGTTACGGACATCCTCTGATTTGGAAAGCTCAGACGTTGAACATTCGCCTAGATGAAATTCCAGAGAAATGGCGAACTAAAGAACGCCCCCATCGTTTATTAGCAGTTGCACAAATTAATGGTGAGATAGGAAATGATGGGAAACCCGCCTACCGCAACCTGGGGACAGTTAGCCAACAATCTGTGACTGACCACAACCTCAAGGCGGGGATGACCATGCAGGGAGCTAAACTCCTAGAACTAAAACCAGAACTTACTAGAAGCCAAACTAAATTACTTTTCGACAAGTCACAAGAAGCGGCTCTCGCATTTTACGCTTCTATCCCAGAGTCAGAAAAACTTGCTCTATCCGCCGCCGCTTGGAACATCTGTGCATCCCGCCAGGATGAACTTGAAGTTGCAAGAAAAGAAAACGCAAACCCCCAAGCGATCGCTAAAAAAGTATCTAACTTCGCCTTTGCTGCTTTCCCCAATGAAATTATCTCCAGCCTGGAGCAACTGCAATTTACCGAACCGAAGTTAGTCACACTTTTGAATGAGGCAAATCAATTTTTGGGTAGAAAGTGGAACCCAGACGAAAAGCACCTGATAGAAATCAGAGCTAGTCACCACCCACCGGGGCATGAACGCCACGTTTCCAGACTAATATTTGTCCAGGATACTGACAGCGAATATAAGGAATTCGCTATGCTTGAAACCAGGACTGGAATATTACCAATTGGCACAAAGGCGCAAGCTAATTTCATTGGCGTGGAACCTGCCACTGCCAAAGCAACTATTGGACTGCCAGGAAACGAGCCGGTTGAAATTACTATCCGTGAACTCAAGAACTTCTCTTATGCAGGACTTGTTTTTAACGCCGAACCGGTCAACTTAGAATTTGGCACTGTGCTGATTCCTGATAAAACAGTAAAAATCAAACTTGATGGCAAAACCCTGGGTGAGTTAGACAGTGATTCTGGCCAACAGTTAAATGAAATTAATTATCTCAAAAATGGTAATCCTCTAAAATTAAAGCTCAAGTCAATTTCTGAAACTGGAGATCAAGCTTTTGTGCTGGGTGAGTCTCCCAATGGGAATCTCCTCAAAATTAATAAAATTAACTTTTATGATTTTTCTGGTCAGACATTCAATGATCAAGATTACCGAAAACTGACTATCGAAACCTCAGCTTCTAAAACTAGGGATGCTGTATTTTTGAATGGTGAACCCTTGGGGGTATTGCACTTCAAAAAAGACAAAGACGCGCTCAGACAACTTGGATTCCTCAAAACCGGAAAACTTACACTTGCGCCTGCAATCGTTGAAAGTAATTTTTCTGTTATTTGCGCTCAAATAGACCCTAATACCGTTGAATATCCCCAGAGGTGGACGAAGGAATTTCAGGCTTTTGGAACTCAATCGGTTAATTCTGAACAACAAGAGATGATTGAGAGTAGTGCGAATATTCTACATCATATTAAAGAGCGCCCTACTTTCTTATTTTCGACAGAATCAAACAGAAAACTTGGAATCATGGGCTTGGCTGTTGACAACCAGAAAGCTGAGACTGTGACAAAATGGTTAACTGCTCAAAATGTTAAATTCTCGCTTGCCCCAACAGAAGGTGTTATCAGGGAAACTAAAAAAGGTCTAGCCGTATTTAACTTGGTTGATAGCTCCATCCCTGCCAAAACTTTAGAGAGCATGTCCAAGAAATTTGGGGCTGTGATTGAAACGGATAGTGAGTATCAACAAAGGGTTAATTCCCTCGCCACACGACCGCAGTTTTTGAAACCACCAGAACAAACAGCACAATCCCCACCTAACCAATCAACTCTATTACTCTCCACTACTCCTTCTACACCAGACATTAGTAATGGTGTGAAAACCGAACCTCTAAGTGTAGAGAAGCTCCCGACAGTCACTATTGATGACTTGAGAAATTGGTACAATGCCGCAGATAAGTTAGGGAAGCCGGAAGATTACAAAAAACGCATTGTAGAAGTGGCAAATGGGTTTAAAGCTGGTGAGCAATTATCAGCCCAAGCGTTGACAGTAATGAATAAAGATAAATTTGAACTTGAAGCCATCAGTCGGCTCACTCAAATTGCTCAAAGGATTGGCATGACCTGGGGTAAATCTGATGAAAATGGTACTAAAGTCCAAGGGAAAATTTATGACTTGGCTTTCAATACCCAGCAGAGGGATTTAACTATTTCGCAGAAAGATGGAGAGGTAATTTTAAACTTGCAATCTGGGAGGGTACAGACGAATAAACTAACTCCACAGATATTGCAAACTTTTGAGGATGCTAATACTCAAATTGATAAAATATTAGCTAAATCTCAAACACAACAAGTAGACTTACAAAGATAGATTTATCTGCCTCCGGCAAGGCAGAAGGCAGAGGGTAATTCTTGCTGGAGGAAAGAATAAGTTTTAAATTTTGCCTTTTTGCCTTGCTAAATTGGGTTTAAGCTCCCTGCTAAATCGTAGATTTAACGGTCTACAATTACTGTTATTGTCAGAATCCCCTGTAATTGAGCTTCTACCTTCTGCCTGAATTATTCATATCAAAGCCAAAGATGCATCCAATTCAAGCTTTACAGGTTCAAGCGATCGTTCCATGAATTCGTTTTCCTAGTCCCTGCTGAAACAATCAGCTTACGGCAATCGCTTGTGGCTTCTACAAGAAAACCACAGCAAATGGGAAAAAAGTGTTTGATAACTCTTATAAAAATGCGTTAGCGTTAGCTCCTCTGAAAGAGGTTCGCCACAAATTAAGCTTACTTTCAGAGTACCGCAACCGTGCAGCAAGGTTCAAAGTTCCAGCATTGTGGGTGGATGCTTGGTGTCAAAGGTGCTTTGTATCGTTCACGGAAATGGTAAAGTGACGAAGGGTTATTCAGCGAGATGCGACAAGTCTATGAGAGACTTACAACACATGAGATTTTAGTCAAAGATTGTGTCGGTTACATTAATCGTGTACTATTATATTAGTACAAATATACTGTAGTCTACGATGAGCAAGCCAAAAAGTGTTAAAGATTGCAAAAAAAGCAACTATAATTAAGCGATAGAAATATTCTATAAAATCTTTATATTTTATTAAATAAAAAGGATTATGAATCTTTATATACATTTATATTTGTTCATTAATTAGATTATTTTGTGGCAGTAAACAGAGAGAAAGGTCATGTTGGATAAACTAATAAAATATTTTGTCTACGCGACAAAAGGGTATATTACAAAAACACAACTGATCAAGTTTTTGTATTTAGCTGATCTTTACTCTGTTAAGTGGACAGGAAAGCAGCTGACTGATCTAGATTGGTGTTATTATCAATTTGGCCCTTGGAATGAGGGTATAGATGCTGCTTTAAATGAAATGAATGGGAAAGAGATTATTCAAGAGTCTCAGTATAATGCAACATATATTAGACCTGTGAATCAAGCTGCTCAGGCAGATGATTTGGACATACCTCTCAGTATTAAGTTTGTACTGGATAATATTCGGAGAGAGTGGGCTGGCTCAGATAAACTGAATCAGTTACTAGAGTATGTATATAACACTGCTCCAATGCTGGAAGCAAAAAATACCCATAGACCAGAAGAAAAAGCTAGACTTAACTTACAAGCAGAAAGAGAAAAATTAGTCAGTGAATTAGGATTGTAAAGTGGCTGGACAAAGACCTAGACAAGGTTGGATCTATTCCATAAATCCCTATAGGGTATCTCTTCGTTGCAAACTGGGTCATGTCCATATTTATAATTTAGATGAACCAGGTGAAGTAGAATGTCAAACTTGCACTGAGAATATTAATTCAAGTAGGGTTTTCAGAGGGACACATCCTTATATCATCTGGACAAGTGATGAATTTCAAGATAAATCTGGATATATAGCAACGTTTTCCGTTATTCCCCTGACTTCACAAGGGACATTTAACGGTTTACCAACCACATATCCAATTAACTCTACAAGTAGAAATGGTCTTGATAAAAGTTCATACGCTTTAGTTCATCAAATATGTACTGTTGATGCTAATTGCTTTAAAGGCTCATCAGCCAATTGGTTAGAGAGAATTGGACAATTGGATAAAGCAGATAGAGAAGCTATAGAAGAACGTTTAAAGTATTTTTTGAATATTCAAGAGAATCCTAGTGAAGACTGGTTTGCTCAAAATGCGTCTCCAGAATTTTTGAAAAAAATCTTTGATTATCTACCTGAAGATACAAAAAATTTAGTAATAGAAGAATTAATTAACAATTTAGACTCATAATACCTGTATGTTTATCAATAACATTGATATTCTAATTATTACAAATTCGGCAATCTCCGTACTGCTGTTAGCTTGGTCAGTGCAAAGTGCGATCGCTGATGAATTAGCTCTCACTGATGGAATGGCACGCTAGATTTATGTGAAACCTGCTTGCTGACTATCTTGTTGGGGGTGGGTTGCAGCTTCTTGTGTTCCAGACAATAGAATGCGAGTGCGGCAAGGAGTTCAACATCTTCTTAATTCCCCACACTAAGAAGGGTGTAGAGGGTAGGGTTGCAGCTTCGTGTGTTAGGAAAATTGAGTTTTAGTGTATCAAATAGAACAACATATTCTTGCTTCCCTACACCCTTTCATCCAGGAATACCAGGGATTTACGCTTAACAAGCGTGCCATTCCACTTACCACCCTGAAGGCTAATTCCCCTTCTTTACCGTTGCCAACTTCCTTTGACGGTTACAAATCAAAGTCAAGGCTGAATGTTTCTCCATCAGAATCCTCTTCTTCCTCCTCTGTAATTTGAGTTGAACTCCTTGAGGGAAATTTGTTATCTTCAGTATTAATTGGCGTGAAAGCTACTTGTTGTGTGGGAAATGCACCCTTCCTGAAAGCAAAATAGCAATCAATGATAAAGTAGAGCGTCTCTAGGTAACTCTTGCCTAGTTGCTGTGATTCGGCAAATATCCGCTCTCGGTAGCTATCTTTGATCCGAACTTTTTCTGGGGTTAAGTCAAGTTTGTCTGCCATTGCGATCACTTAATAGATGTAGATGCTGGATTCTTGGCAGAAATGGTCTTTGCCATCTCTAAAAGCCCAAAGACATTGGCTTCTACCGGATTGTCCAGGATTTTGAAGCCGTTTTTCTCCAACAGCTTCTTAAATCCGGGTAAAAGGCAACCTCCACCAATCGCCCAGATTTCATCCCCCTGGTGCTTGGCATCAAGTGTCAGATTCACCACTTTCTTCAAGTATTTTTCATACCAATCTTTCAAGCAAGCGCTGTATATATCTTTAATATCAATGTCACGGCTGTACCTGGTATGCCCCATTTCTAAACAAAATCGGATAATGGAAGGATCTCCGATTTTTCCACCATTTAAATGTTTCATTTTTTGAGAGATATCATCGATGAGAACTTCTACACCGATGGGGTAGGCAGTGTGAACTTCTCGCTGACCCCGGTTGTAACGAGAATACAGGGTTGTTCCATTGCCAAAGTCTAAAATGGTTAATTTTTTCGGTAGTGGATGCCCAAACAATGCACCCATCCCTTCTAGTACAACTTTCAGCACTTCGATCTTCACGTCTGATTGTTTGCCAGCAAGTATTGGCTGATATTCTCCATTGAGTACTTTTTGCAATTCTTCAGCCAGACCAACGTCATGTAAGCTAACTACTAATTTTAAGTGCCAAGCCTTACGGTGTGGGAGATGTGCCAGTGCACCCAATAAAGTTAATAATGCATTGTTGACTTTATTTTCATTATTGTCTGTGTTGCGGTCAAAATAATTTCCTGTCCGGTAAGCAGACTCTCCAACTGTATAAGCAGTACCGTTAAAAACTACGCGCCCTGGCACATCTTCCATTTCTGCATTGGTTATATAGCTGGGGACACGAACTACTTCAAACCCTTCGACTAAAAGTTTGAGACTTCCATAACCGTTATCAAAACCCGCAGGAAAAATTTTTTGTAAGGTGTGAATGTTTGACATAGGCTCCAAGTAATACACTTTAATTTGTGAAAATTATCTGTTCAGATAATTTGAGGGGGCAAGGGAGAGAAAAATAAAATAACTCCCCCTTTTTGATCCAGACTCAAGAGCTTATCATAACCCCTTGGGGGCTAAATGGGGTACAAAATGCTAACCAGTCAAATGTACCCCATTTAGCACCTATATGTGCCCTATATAGGGGTCAAAATCTTACCAAAGTATTGAACTATTGTTGGGGTATATATAGCCCCCATATAGCCCCCAAGAAGAATTTTTGAAATATCTTTTATCAACGGAGCAAAAATTAAATTAGATCGTTGTTAACTCTTTGATTTATACTTTGCTGTCAATAAGATTGTTGAAAAGCAATTCAGTCTTTCACTCTAACTTCTTGCTGAATACGTAACGAGTGGGTCACTACTTGCTGACAGGTTCAGCTTTCTCAACTGAATTATCATTCACACCCAAAGTCAATTCCAAAGGGGTTCTTTGGGGGTAAGCTTTTACTACTTGCCGATAAACATCATAATTAGTAGGTAGTGTCTTCTGTAAATTACCCACTCCGTAGGTCAGTTTGTACTGAACATCTTTGATCAATTCAGGTTTGCCTGCCTCTTCTTGAGATTTTTTACGTTGTTCAACTTCATCAACACTTGGCCGCGGAGGTAAAGTAGGCCACCATAGCCCACGGTCGTCTGGGCCAACAACTGCTCCTGCCGGTTTCAATCCATTCCTATTCAACATTGAAGTATTAGCAAAGGTTTCAATGCGTGGCTGTGGTTGACTAGTTAGATCATTGGCATACAAAACAAGCCAGATGTAACTGGTGAGTGCTGTAGCTTCATACTGTTCAGCAGTAGTAGTACTGCAACTAGTTAATGTCAGTGCCGTTAGTGCAGTTATTATTGAGGGTAAAAATCTCAGCTTTTGCATTATCAGTTGTAAATATCTTTCACCAATGACTCTTGAAGAGGGAGTGTGCCATCATTGCTGCCAAGGTGAAGGTATCGCCGTAGTCGAAAGTACTTCCCTTGCTTGCAGTCTAATCGCTGTTTGCTCACAGTTGGGGCATTTTACTTTTGTGAAAATTACTGAAGGTCGTCCTTTGTACTCGCCCATTACGGGTTCTCCGGTGTACTCGCTGATTATCCCCTGCTGGCAATGATAGCACTCGAATATCACACGCCCTACCTCCGAGTTGCAATCCAGGAATTGCATGTGCTGACAGGGTTCTGGTGGTAATTCTGGTTCTTCGTTCCGGTCTTGGAAGGGTATATAAGGTTTGGTTGCTGGTGGTGAATCTATTTTTTTCTTGTTGCGCTTGCCAGTCACCTGCGGCTTAACTTTTGGCGGCTCTAGGGGTTTTTCCTCGACAGGGGGATGGCCAGGCTGTTGGTCAGTTGTGAGTTCTTCCGGCAACTTGTCATCAGCTGGGATAGGGCTAAATTTGGAAATTTGACCGTTGAGTTTTGGCTCTTGTTTCTCTGGTGTTTTAGATGGACGCTCGGTAGATTTCATTAGTCTTTCTGTCAGGGGGGTTACTTATATTCGTTTTATCTAACCAAAACGTTTTGGTTAACTTTATTTTTATTCTTTATTTTGAATCAGTGATAACATCAAGCCATATATTTGGGTTAATTGACTTATTTGATAATAGATACTCTGCTGAATCTGTTCTAAAAGAATACTTGAAAATTATCTTAGAAATGATAATTCTATGAAGACTAATACAATTGTTGCAAAGTGAGAATTGCTCCTATGGTAAAATCCAAGCCTACGAAGACTACGACCAAATCTGAAAAGCTTCCTAAAATTTTGGCATTTGCTAACCAGAAAGGTGGAGCAGGGAAATCAACAGGAGCAGTTCATGCTGTTGATTGGTTTACCCAGATGGGGCATTCTACTATCTTAGTTGATGCAGATGGGCAGGAAAGCTCATCAAGTTGGTTGAAGGATCTGAACTTGCCTTGTAAGGTCATTGGTGATCCAGAGGTTTTATTTGACGAACTTCCAAAGTTAGCAGAGTCTTATGATGTTGTAATTGTTGATGGACCAGGAAATGCAAGTGAGGTGACAAAAGCAATTTTGATCCGTTCTAATCTAGTACTTATTCCTTGCAGGGACTCCATGATCGATTTAGCAAGTACAGGTAAAATTGTACAATTTGTGCGTCAAGCAAAGGAAATTCGAGGAGGGCTGCCGATAGCAGCGCTTTATCTAAATGCAGTAAAAGACAACACTATTTTATTACGAGAAGCTAGAGAAGCTTTGCAAAGCGGTATTATACCTTTGCTTAATACTACCCTTCCTGACCGTCAGTGTATCAAGGATGCACCTGGACAAGGTAGTACAGTATTTCGTATGAAGGGAGAAGCTCCTAAAGCGGCGGCAAGTGCTTACGTCAAAATCCTAACAGAAGCTTTGAAGTTATTTGAATCAGAATCATGACTCGACGAAAACTCAAGGATAATATTGCTAACAATGAAGAACTGAACTTTGTCTTTGGACAAGCCACTACTCAGGAAATT
Organism: Nostoc sp. UIC 10607; assembly: GCF_047228265.1. Lineage (NCBI taxonomy): Bacteria > Bacillati > Cyanobacteriota > Cyanophyceae > Nostocales > Nostocaceae > Nostoc > Nostoc sp. UIC 10607. The sequence goes on from NZ_JBIQNW010000061.1 coordinate 18,936, forward strand.
GTACAAATAGCGGAAGTAGCTCAAGAACAAATCATTCCGCACAACGCAATTGTTTGTACATTCACATTTATTCCAGATGGCAAGCCAGTTCGGCATTACTATGATTTAGAAGAGCTACAACAATGGGCGCTAAATGATATTCAACCCAATGGAATTCGTTCTCCTCTGTGGGTACGTCCCCATCCCACTCAATCTGAAAAATATGAGTTGGTTGCAGGACTTCGGCGATTAAAAGCAGCAGAGATACTAAAATTGGAAGATATACCAGTCAAGGTTTTTGATTGGGATGATCGAACCGCTTTTTATGCTGCGATATCAGAAAATACAAATCGCCGTGACTTTAGTGCTTTAGAGGAATTAGACAACACTTTGCGAGTGCTTGAAATTCAACTGGGCTACGAAACTGAGCAAGTTGTTAGTTTTCTTTATCGAATGAACAACGCCACAAAAAATACTGTTAACCAAAACGTTTTGGTTAGTCAAGAAGCTGAACTTGTTCAACAGGTATTTAATTCATTCGGGCGAATTACTTGGCAATCATTCGTTGCAACTAGACTTCCCTTATTTAAAAAACCAGTAGAGATATTGAATGCTATTCGTCAAGGTAAAATTCATTACACTAAAGGAATTTTGATTGCTAGTGTCAAAGACAAAGATAGCAGGCAAAAAGTTTTAGAAGAAGCTATCAATAATTCCCTTAGCCTTTCTGAAATCAAGCAACGAGTTAAAGCATTGAATGGTAGTAAAAAAGCACTGTCCGAGTCCGAACCTGTAAGCCTGAAACAACGCTTAACTAACACGATTGAGGTGGCAAAGAAAAACAAGATGCTTTGGAGTGATCCGAAAAAAACTCAACAGCTAGAAAATCTGCTTAGTCAGCTTGAAACGATTGTCAAAAATTGAAAACAGAAGTGGACTTAGTAGTAAGACAAGAGCAATAAACTCAAGCAGTATTGAGCAATTGCAACGCACTGTGACAAACCCACTATTAACATAGATGTCTTCTGAACATAGCCGGATACAGATGCTTCAATCACATTATTGTGCAACTTGGTTGCGGTAAGGTATTGTCAGCTTACCGCAAATTCACACTAACTATTCCACATTCCAACCATCAAACAGATTAGGCTGATCTATTCCGTACTGCCGCTGCACCAGCCGCCTCAGTTCTGCCACCGAGTTAGCCGACTTCATCAGAACTAGGACTGATATAACGTGAGGAGATAACCTCTCCTTTGTTTCTTTCGACAGCATTTGGTGTATTTTGTACTTCCTCCTCCCGTTAGGCAAAATTGGATTAACGATATCGAGCTTGGCTTTTTCTTCGGGAGTCATCCAGTTGTAGACAAACTCCCAATAGTATTTGCCATTTTGTATATGCCTTTTATGGAGCTTGCTTATCCGTGCTAGATTCTCCTCAAATTCAGTCTCGAAAAGTTTCGTCCAAGGGCGAGGCGTATCAAGGATGCGAGAATCGTCTATGCGCCGTTGCTCAATTGTCCGCGACTCTCCCCAAACTTGCTCGAATCTGCTGATGAGTGAATCTTCAGATAAGGCATCAATTAACCTCCGAGCTTGTGCATTTCCTTTTGTGTCAAAGTAACGCCAAATTATTCTGGCATCTCTTAGTGACCACGTTATAGCACGTGTTACTGTCGTTTTAACCGTATATTCCGCAGAAAGTGTAACCTGATTTAACCCATGCTCTATAAGGGTTTTGTAAACACGGGGTAGGCTAAACTGTAACGTGGTCAACCAGTTTTTATTTATACCTATTGTCTGAAGTATGTGATTTTGAGACATCCGTACTCTTTCGTTTCAACAATCCTAATAGCATCAAACCGATAGTTGCCGATGTACAACTCAACGGCTTGGGCGGGTGTGAAGTCTTTCTTAGCCATGATTGCTTTCTCCACAAGAATTTCATCAATCCCTCGCAGAGCGCTTGCATGGTAGATTGCACTCAATACGGTTCAGTTAAGGCTATACAGTGCTTAGAATAAGGAAGACGTGAGGCTTTGTTATTGTCCCAGTACCTCTGTGTTTTACTTTTTTTGATCGAAATTTTGATACAGGTTTTTTCACAACCCTTGGGTTACTTCTATGAACCCTTTGAGGTAAAACTTGATCAAGAATCTCTAGAGTTAACCCAATACTGTTCGCTTTGTGCATTTTTAACTTGGAATTGGGTTTTGGGAAAAGGTTACTGGGTTTGGGTTAAAGGTTTTTCTTTCTCCTTTTCCCCTTCCCCTTTCCCCCAAAACCCGAAAAGTATTGAGAGTTAACCAACTCAAAAAAAGGGAAGTTCGTGTGTAGGCAATACTGCTCGGGTAAAGCATTTTTAACTCGGCATTGGGTTTTGGGAAAAGGTTACTGGGTTTAGGTTAAAGGTTTTTTCTTTCCCATTTCCCCCGCCCCTTATCCCCAGAGGGGACCCCACCTTCCCCTTTTCCCCAAAACCCGACAAGTATTGGGATCTTAGGATCTGATGTATTTTGTGCTTCCTCATTACACTAATTTCAGATGTACGAACTAGTATTTATGTACTATAATCAATTGGCTTCCAGTACTATTACTATCTATCTATTACTATTACGAACGGATATTTAGAAATTCCCCTCTGCAATCCTTACCCTGCATACTCTTCAGCTTAACAAGCGTGCGATTCGGCTTTACGCTACGCTATCCGCCACTCGTACAAAAATCATGTCTGTTTTCTGACGACTGAGGCATGTATTATGTTTCGGTAAAAACAGAAATACTTAACAGCCAAAGGTTTCCAACATTATAGAAAGAAGCTTTGGGATGGACTCCCCGTGAATAATAGAACCATGCATTGTTGCAAGGTACTTAATCGGTAGCTTTTGTATTGCCTCAATTCCTCGAGTGAAACTTTTCCCTTCAGACATAAACCCGACTTTTTGCTGAAACTTAATGATGGATTCTGTAAGATCCTTCTCGGTAACAGGCTCATCGAACTGACCCGGATGAGCCGCGAGATCGGAACAGAAAAGGATCTCCTCTTGCGGCTGATAAAATACACAACCCTCCCATCCATGAGGAAAATGAGGAGTTTCAATCAGGATGATATCTCTTCTACCAAGGGAAAGAACAGAGTTATTCTTAAGAGCCGTTGTTGGTCGCAGTGCAAAGTCATCCATGTTTGATTGATTCAGAGGACTCACAATTGTTTTCGCTTGCGGCGCTACTTCAAGCCACTGATTAAGCGCTCCGCACTCATCAGCTTCAAGGTGACAAAAACCTATGTAATCAAGTTTTGAAGGATCGCAGACAGACTCTACTAGCTGATAAGTTTGCTCGAACCAATTTGAGCGACCTGTATGAATCAGCATCGGGCGCTCATCAACGAGCAGAAATTGACTGAAAACAAACTTCTTGTTATTTGAGATCGAAAGCTTATATATATTAGGAACTATCTCATCTATGCGCGTGAATTTAGCATCGAAATGCGTAAACATCATCTTTTGGGGTAAAAAACATCTGACATTTTTTCCCCAAAGCCCAAAAAGCAAAGCTGGTGAAATCGGGGAATTTTGCAGCAACTGAACTTATGTTACTACCTAATCCCTAAGCTATACATCTAGCTGATTTTTACGACATGTGAATGGGTAAAACTTTAATACCGATTAGCTTATTAATTTTTCTGAAAGTAAAAAAGACCCAGACATTTAATCTGGGTCTTTGAGGTTGGGAATTATCCCAAGATTTCAATCACAGCCGCTAGAATAGCTGGGGCTTTGTCTGAAACCGGAATGAATACCCGCTTTTGCCAGTTGATGATCTCGGTGAAGCAACCCACAGCTAAGAGTCGCTCTGCCAGTGAGATAGCATTAACCAGTTCTATGCGAGGTTCATTAGCAACGAAAGACCGCCGCAAGGTTACGCCACCCGGCAACTGTTGTGTATATCTCTGGTTCAGTACCAGCTTCACAAGTTCTTCTGGAGAAAGCAGCTGGTTTCTTAGTCCGAGTTGTTCGCGCACGGTTTGAATGTCATGAGCATTCACCACCCGACCGAGAATCTTTTGTCCATCGCTGGTTTGCAACCGGAATACTCGGCTATTGTGCTGTGGTAGTATTTTCCAGATGGGTAGGAGAATACCAGTTACCAAATGCAGGTAATCGGTAGTGAACTTGGGCAGTGCGTCTACTTCAGTAGACCACCCTGCGACGAACGCATCGACACAAACCGCTTTCCAAGTGGAAGATTCTAAATCCTTGACTGGTATACGGGTTTCTTTTTGGGGACGGACGAGTAACACTCTTGGTACAACACCACCATCAGCATCGTAGATACTATGTGTCGGAATTGACACAGCAGCATGACCAGACTTGGTGTTAACCATCAATTTCCCCTGGTACATACTGGCAAACTCAAGCATCTCAATAGCTGTTCTGATGTTGTTCTTCTGAACGCGCTCAATCTTCAAGTAGTTGGTCACGCTACCAGTTTGAGTATGAGTATAAACTGATTCACAGCTTTCGATATTAAATCGTTCTGCTCGAAGTGTTTCCACTCCCACCTCATAAATTCCTGCCGCGATCGCTGCTTCAATCTGTTGATTTAGCAACAACTCAAAACGCTCGAAAATGATGTTTTGCATATCGATGCGTAAAGCCAGCAGGCGATTAAGGAATTGCCGCAATGGGGGCAAGTCGATCTTCATCCCGCCTTCGTGGGAAGTCAGCGATAAACCCGTCATTTGCTCGAATTTCCCCAAAGACACTTCGTAAAATCGACCTTGAAATATTTGCTTGAACAGTTCGTACAAGGCATACTCTGCATACTGAGATTCAAGGTTATCCTTAGCCTCAAATATCCCATTGCCACCCGTCTGCCGTTGACCACGAGTAAGAGCGCCCAAGCTATCCAGCCTTCGAGCGATGGTTGAGATAAAGCGGCGTTCACCGATGACGTTAGTGGTAACAGGTCTGAACACGGGTGCTGATGCTTGGTTGGTTCTGTGTGAGCGCCCAAGTCCTTGGATGGCATTGTCTAGTAGTCTGCCAAGGTAACTTTGCGTGGTGGCAAGCAGAGGGGCAGAGGGGCAGAGGTGCGGAGGGGCAAGGGGGAAAGAACTTGTACAAATCTCTCCTCTGCTCCCCTGCTCCCTTGCTCCTCTGCCGACCTCCACCCAGCAATTTTGGGTTGGCGAACTACTAGCCATGCGATATCTACCCAAAATTAGCCAAACTTGACACTAACGATAATGTCATTGAAATCTTTATCGCCGCCGTTGGGCAAGTCTTCAAACCCGAAAACATTGTTGCCTAAGATCCGCACATGGTCTACTATGTCCGAATTTGCACCCAGATATGGGAAGTAAATTGCCGGGTTATTATTGGGGTTGCTGTCAAGAAGTTGTTCTGGTGTCCCATTAACGATGAGAAATGGTGCAAATACTGAACCAGCCTCAAACTGACCTGTAAAAGTTGCTTTACCCTGGTTCCCGACACTCAGGTCAATGCCGCCGACACGGTTCTTCACTGCCGCCTCTCCATAGCCAGCTTGTCCGGGTAGCAAATCCCCTATGCCGTCACCGTTGGTATCGATGCCACCTTTGACATCCGCCACACGAAAGAAACCGACAAAGTTGTTATATGCCGCCTCACGGTTAACCGTAAATGTTGCATTCTGCATACCTATCAGCCCACGCAAGTCCAACACCTCACCTTCCTGCTGGTCTTGTAAGGCAGTGCCTATGGGTTTGTCAGCTTGTGTTCCCAGTTGCATTTGCACCACCGCATCGTTAAACTGACCACTCCCAGGACTATCCTCGAAACGCAGGTCAAAGTTGCTGTTACCTGCATCAGAAACTTGCAAAGAAGTAGGAGAAGATAGCCGCAATTGTGACAGTGATACTGTACCGTTCCGCAAACCATCGAGGGTGCCATTTTGTACTAGTAATAGGCGGAAACGAATACCACCATCGAGGTCGAGAGTTCGAGTGAGGTTGCTATCAAAGCCGTTGGGTGAATTTCCTAAAGTTGAGAAGATACTGCGAGAACGTGCCAGCGCCGCCTGAGTGTAGTTGGAATCATTGGGGGCAATGCCGTCGATGGTGCCTTTATCATCGTCTACGGTAAACAGTCCGATTTCGTTGACAACACCAGGACTTGCACTCTTAAGGACGAACTGCACAGGGGTTGCAGCACCGCCAAGGTTGAATACGCTATCAGTATTATTAAGTGCTAGGGTGATTTTTGGCTCTCTTACCGTATCATTACTGACGACCGTTAAATTCGTAGTACTAATTGTAATATTGCCCCCATTGAGAGTGGTAATTTTTGGCTCCTCTACCTTGTCCCCAAGCTTGACGACAAAGGCATCTATGCTGCCTGTACTGGTGAGGCTGGTCTTATCAAAGGTCGCAGTATTATCAAAGCCTCCTGTGGCATAGATGTTACCCTTCCCGTCCGAGGTTATGTCTAAGCCTCGGTCATCTGATGTGCCACCAAAGTTTTGTGCCGATAGGAATTTGCCGTTGCTGTCAAGCTTGGCGATGAAGGCATCACCATCACCTGCACTAGTCAAGGTGATGCTACCAAAACTGGCGGTATCGGAGAAACTCCCCGTGACGTAGATGTTACCTGAATTATCGACAGTAATGCCTGTAACTTCAGACACATTGCTGTCCAATTTCTTAGCCCAGAGGAATTTGCCACTACTATCGAGCTTGGTGATGACAGCATCATTTTCCGTGACGTAGGTGTTGCCTGAACTATCGATGGTAATGCCTTTACCTCTAGATCCACCTGCCAATTTCTGCGCCCAGAGGAAGTTGCCATTGCTGTCAAGCTTGGTGATGAACCCATCACTACCACGTGTACTAGTAAGGGTGGTGTTGCCAAAAGTGGCAGTATCGGAGAAATATCCTGTGACATAGGTATTACCGGCTCCGTCGCTGGCGATCGCTTCACCAGACGCATAGGATGTACCGCCTAATTGCTGCGCCCAGAGGAAGTTGCCCCTGCTGTCGAGCTTGGTGATAAATCCATCGTCATCACCTGTACTGGTAAGAGTGATGTTACCAAAGGTAGCGGTATCAGAGAAACTGCCGGTGACGTAGGAGTTGCCCGAACTATCGACGCTAATACCCAGAGCTATATCAAACGAGGTGCCACCCAATTGCTGCGCCCAGAGGAAGTTGCCACTGCTGTCGAGCTTGGTGATAAAGGCATCACCCTCTCCTGCACTGGTAAGGGTCATGTTACCAAAGGTGGCGGGAGCGAAGAAAAATCCTGTGGCGTAGGTGTTGCCTGAACTATCGACGCTAATGCCACTAGATGTCCTGTAGGAGCTACCACCCAATTTCTGTGCCCATAGGACGTTGCCACTGCTGTCCAACTTGGTGATGAAAGAATCATTACCGACTCCACTGGTAAGGCTGGTGTTGCCAAAGGTGACGGTATCTGAAAAATCTCCCATCACGTAGGTGTTGCCTGAAGCATCGGCGGCAATGCCCCAGCCTACATCATAGGAGGTGCCACCCAATTGCTTTGCCCACAGGACGTTATTAACTGCTAGGTTAATTTGAGTGTCGTCATTGGTAATCTCACCTGTCACCGCTTCTGATGTAGCAATGGTGTAACCTGTTCCTGATGTCAGTGTTAAGCTCACTGTTTCATCAGCCTCAAAGATTGTGTCAGCAGTTGGATTAATGGTGACAGTAGCAGTGGTGTCACCAGCTTTAAAGGCGACAGTGCCATTAAAGCCAGTAAAGGTGTTAGTTCCAACTGTTGTGTAGTCAGTGTTGTAAGTAGCATTGCTGCCAATGTTGAAGTTGACTGTCTGGAGGTTGTCAGCAGTTGGATTAATGGTGACAGTAGCAGTGGTATCACTAGCTTTAACCGTGAGAGTGCCACCGATGCCAGTATAAGTGTTATTTGCGACTACCGTATAGTCGATGTTGTAAGTAGCATTGCCGCCAATGTTGAAGTTGACTATCTGGGGGTTAGTTGTGTCGCCATCACGGGTGAAGGTATAAATGAGGTTGTTGCTACTATCTTCAGCAACGCTGTTGGGTGTGAGGGCGAGGGTGATTTTTGGTTGCTCTACCTCTTCCCCAAGCTTGACGACAAAGGCATCTGTGTTGCCCGCACTGGTGAGAGTGATATTACCAAAGGTGGCGGTATCTGAGAAGCCTCCCGTTGCGTAGATATTACCCTTTCCATCGGTGGCAATTCCAGTGCCCAGGTCACTTGAGACACCACCAAATTTCTGTGCTGATAAGACATTACCATTGCTGTCGAGCTTGGCGATGAAAGCGTCAGAATCACCTGTACTGCTGAGGGTGCTGTTGCCAAAAGTGCCAGTACTACTGAAGAGTCCTGAGACGTAGATGTTCCCTACTTCGTCGGCGACGATACCATAACCTTCGTCAGACTCAGTGCCACCCAAGTTTTTTGCCCAGAGCGTATTGCCATTATTGTCAAGTTTGGCAACAAACGCATCAGCATTGCCAGCACTGTTGAAGGTGGTGCTACCAAATGTGGCACTAACTGAGAAGTATCCTGTGAAATAAGCATTGCCAGTCTCATCAACAATGATGCCCCTGCCTCTGTCATCGGATATACCGCCCAAGCTCTTTGCCCACAGGAAGTTGCCACTGCTATCAAGCTTAGTGATGAAAGCATCCTCATTACCAGCGCTGGTGAGGGTGGTGCTGCCAAAAGTGGCTGTACCTCTGAAAAATCCTGAAACGTAAGTGTTACCATCCTTGTCGTTAGTGATACCAAAGCCAGAGTCAGGTGAGGTACCGCCCAAGTTTTTCGTCCACAAAATGTTGCCATTTTGATCCAACTTGTGAATGAAGGTATCGCTCGAATTAGCGTTTAATGCTCCTGTAGCGTAAATGTTTCCGATCGCATCAGTAGTAATACCAAGTCCAGAGTCAGACTCAGTGCCACCCAATTTTTGTGCCCAGAGGACGTTGCCATTGCTATCAAGCTTAGTAATGAAGGCATCCTCATTACCAGTGCTGGTGAGGGTGGTGCTGCCAAAAGTAGCTATACCGGAAAAAAATCCTGTGGCGTAACTGTTACCAGCCTCATCGACGGTGATGCCCAAGCCAACATCAGTTAACGTGCCGCCTAATTTCTGTGCCCACAGGATGTTATTGTTACTGTCGAATTTGGCGATGAAGGCATCACTATAACCAAAACCCGTACTGGTGAGGGTGGTATTACCAAAGGTGGCAGTACCGTTGAAGGCTCCCGTGACGTAAGTGTTGCCGAAAGTATCGGCGGCAATGCTAATGCCAGCGTCGGGGAATATGCCGCCCAATTGCAGCGCCCACAGGACGTTGTTGATGTTGCTCATGATAAATATGTATTGGTTGGTACTAGATTTTCTTTTGCAGTGTTGGGGCTTCAGAAGCGATCGCTTACACCCAACTTCCAATTACATCGCTACCGCAGATTGACACTTTGTTTTTCTTGGCTGGTGTATTGGTATAGCTTTTCCCCATCCAAAGCGATCGCTGCTGGTACAAAGACTGCCTCGACTAGCAGCAAGGGAAGACATGCGATCGCAGCGATTTTTCCTTTTGGCATAGTTTTTAAACAATTAGCGATCGCTTTTTGTGTTTGTTTCATGGGGAATTTGCTATTTGTGAAATTCACAACTAAAACCCTTGATCTCGCGCTCATAGCAGCAAGGAAGCAGGATCAGCAGGCTATTGTCATGTTAATATAGATACAGAGCTTATTACCGAGATTATGCAAATACATAAGTAGTTTTTGTGATTTTTTTACTTTCAAATCCACAATTGTCGAATGACCTATCATTAATTTGACGTTTAGCAGGGCAAAAAAATGATGGGGATAGTGGTTATTTGGCAAGGCTTTGAGCCTTACTAAAACTTTCTGTAAGATTTTTACTGTCTAAGCTATATACTACTAAAATACTTATCTTAATAAATACCTCTCACCTGGGAATAGCTGACATCGCTTGCATCTCTGGGGTAAAATGAGCAACCGTTTGATAGGTAGTCGTAAAATCGATATATTGCATGACGCAGACCAAAGCTAACAGCCAAGGACTAAAAGCGGGTTGCCCAAGTGTTGGAAACAGTGCTTCAAAATCTTGATCTTTGTAGAGAGTACCAATTTCACCCTCATGGTTATGTAGAGATTGCCTTTCGGGAAAGCGGCACGAGCCACACGCACTGTTTCTTCTGGTATGGGGTCTATGATAATTAAAGTATAACTCTATGGTACAAATTGTCTCAATGCCATTTAAGTCATCACTTTACTAATTCCTAAAGTCTCATACTCCACGCCGTGACATACTCCCAGTATTGCCTTTTGGGACAACCTGAGCTTCTCAGCGACTCCCCCCAATGGGTCGGACATTAACTGAGCTTTAAAGGACGCGATGCCCCACCGCCCTATGTTTTATATTTCGTGCTGCGTTATGGTCACGGTCGTAGCTTGCACCACACTGGCAATTGTGCCATCGGTCAGCCAGTGTTTTTGGTACATCTTGACCACAATCAGAACATTCAATGGTTGATTTATGTGAGTTTTGTGGCAATCCTGCGCCTCCAGCGTTTGCAGCTTTGAGACTAGCGATTGCCAAAAATTGACCCCACCCTGCATCAAGAATTGATTTGGCTAGTCGCGATCGACGCGATCTAGTTAGACCTATGATATTTAGATGTTCATAAGCAATAAATTTGTATCCCTTAGACAACAACCATAGGGCAGTTTTGTAATGAAAATCTCTGCGTTGGTTGGCTACTTTTTGATGCAGCTTGGCAACTCGTTTTACTGCTAATGCTCTACGTTTTGACCCTTTTTGTTTACGAGACAACTGACGTTGCAGGCGTTTCAGGCGTTTTTGTGATTTGCGGTAATACTGGGGAATAGCAACTTCTTCACCGTCACTGGTTACTAAGAAAAACTTAAGACCCATGTCAATACCCACTGTGTTATCTGGTGTAGGTATGGCATCAGTTTTAAGGCTAGGCACAGTCATATCTTCTAAACTAAGTCCGATATACCAGCCGTCAGCTTTACGCGTGATAGTAGCAGTTTTGATTTTAAAATCGTCAGGTATGGGGCGGTGCAATATTGCTTTTACCTTTCCAATTTTAGGCAACTGAATAAACTTACCTTGAATGTGTTCAGGCTTAATTGGATCGGGGAAAGTTAAAGAACGATAACGCCCTTTACCTTTGAATCTAGGACGACCAGACTTTTTACCATTTTTATCACCTTTCAACCATCGAGTGTAAGTTTTATCAACTCTTGCAATTACATTTTGTAATGTATGCAAAGGAAGTTCTTTATACTCAGGAAATAGAGCTTTAGTATTAGCTAAATCCTTTTGTTGTGACCAACGATTTGGTTGGTCTTTCAACGGCGCAATGCTGCAACAAACTATAGAGCATCGGTTAACATCACAACGGTTTTGTTCCCACCAGTTAAACCTTTCTGCCAACCTGTAATTGTACTGGCGACGGCATAATTCGAGCCAGTGTTCAAATGTGTCTATTTGTTTTTGAGTTAGACGTAAACGGTACTGGTAGGTTATTCGCATTGTTAAAAATTCCTCTGCTTTAGACTTAAATACCGTTTAGCTACCCCACCAAATACCTAACCACCTGCGGATCTATCGCAGCAATTCGCTTTTTGATTGATTGTGGAGGATTCTTGAAAAACCGTTTTAAATCCCGACTCTTAACGAGGTAATTTGTCGCAGAACGCCGAATAGCTTTGAGCCAGCCTCGTTTTACCCATTTAGCTACAGTACAGGGGTTCAATGAAAGAGCTTGAGCAATTTGGTTACAACTATAATTGTCGAGAGTGGGACGTGCAGAATAACCCAACGCATAGAGCTTTTTATGAACAGCTAATATTGTGCGATGATAGCCTCGTCTTCTGAGTCTGTATGCTATCTGTTTAGGTGTGTAAGCTTCAGACATTTCATCAAGAATTTCTAATTCTTCAGGAGTCCATTTTTTCTTCATTTGTTAACCTCCAGAATTGCTGAGAAAAATATTTAGGGAAACTAATTTATTGGTGAGGTGTTTTTTCTAGGCGTTTGTACCTGAGCCAATTCCTGGGATTGTGAGGTGATAAGATGACTTGCTCAAATCCCCAGTTTTGGGAACTGTTATCAAATAATTCAATGGCAGCATCAAACCCGCACTGCAAAAATCTGTTGTATGATTCTTCAGACCAGAGAATAGATTCAACAATTGCAGTTAGTAACTTGAGATTGGTAGTATCGGCTGCGTCTTCATCATCTAGCCATTCGATTGTTGCTAGTAGCCGTTGTTTTGCACTCCTACCTGTAGATTCTGGTAGTGCAGCAATAGGGGTAAAACCTGTTATTTGTTTCATATATGTTAATCCTCCATGAGGAACTCAAAGCACTACCAAAACTGTCTAAAACAAATGTGTTTTTGATGAAAAATTTTGGATTGAATAATGGCACAAAATACAAATCGTCAAAATGGATATTTAGCAGCAGTTGCAGGAGGAGCAATTGGGGCTGTGGTATTAATGAATCTGGGTGTCTATCTAGGAATTGCTTATGTAAAAAACTTCATGCCGAATGCTGAATTAGAAGGATTAATTCCACCTTTTATTGGTTACTTTGTTGGGTGGTGGATAGGAGAAGTAGCTGGTTGCTGGCTAGCTTTGCGTTGGAGAAACTACCGTAGGGCAGGGAAAACCGCTCTTGTTTTGGCAATTGTGACTCCCTTGGGAATCATCTTTTGCTTCGGGTTTTACTCTGCTGTTTTGAATTGGGTAAGGGGCGAAGTCAACGAGTTACAATTTGCACACTTATATGAAATAATTCGTTCGCTGACTGCTGCTGGTTTTGCCATCCCTTTAGCGTGGCTAGCAAGATTTTGGACAAAGCCCCATCCTCCTTACCCGCAACAACAGCAATAGTGTTACCGCTTCTTACCCTGTGGTAATACCTGCTGATTCTGTGGTTGTAGAGATGCTCTGGCTTCAGTTTCAGACATAGATGGCAGTGCTAAAGCCGTCTTATTTGCGTTCTCTGCCCATCTTTCATAAGTTTCATTAGTCACCCAGTGAATTGTTGCTCCCGACTCAGCACCAGAGCGAATCATCTCTGCTGCAACTAAAGCGTCCTTTTCAAAATCAGATTCCGGGTTGCGGTAACTCCACTGAATAAACCAATATGTTCCCAATGGCCCTTCTACTTTCTGAAATTCTGCACAGAAAATGTAGTTTTTGAGTACGCTAGCGATCGCGCTATAACAAAACTCTTTCGGATCTCCCGCCATTCCCTCTTCACACCACGATTGAAAAGCACGATGGGCGAAGTGATTGTATAGTGCAGCAAACGAGTCCTTACTACGGCGGTGCATCAAGAAACAAAGCAGCATTGAGGCTGGCCCTTTGAACTGGTCTTTTAACCCACCAGTCACAGGAATGACCCACAATTCGGTAAAGGGTTCGTTGATAAAGTTTTCGTTGATTGTGAGTAAGCGGTCAGGGCGAGAAATAGCGATCGCAAAGTCTGCCTTACTTCCCTTAAGATATCCCCCCGCTTGTGCCTCCAAGATGGTCAGTTTCGGGGGACAATCGAGAAGGAATTGACCATATTCTTTAGCGCAATTGGCTTGCAGTTTCGGTTGGCTGGGTGGGATGAGAAAGACGCTGTTGTTGATTTTGATAGTTTCCATGATTGCAAAGTGATGGCTGTATTTGTTTGAATGAGTTAATGGGCTTAGTTCGTCGGCAATTTGTCAGAATCCTGTGTGATTGTCAGTAAAAAACCGTGTTTGGTATTCTGCACTCGTACTAGTTCTCTATCTAGTAATGATTGGATTACTGTTCGTGAGAAATTAATGCTGTGTAAAGGAGCAGAACCTCCATAGCGGCGCAAGAAAAGCAGCAAGCTAGCAGCCGTGAGGTCAGAGCAGTTTTTGGGCAGTTTAGCCATCAGCTATGCCTCCAGGAATTGCTTTTAATTCGTACTTAAGCAGTTCAAGTTGGCGTAGACATTTTTCTATTTCAGTCTGAATCTCTGCTCTCAATTCCTGCGGTGTCAGTAATTTAATCTCGTTCTCTAAATGATTTCCTTCATCAATAGAATTGATATCAGGCATGACTAGATAACGCCAGCCTGACTCGTATTCGTGAGCCAGAAGACTCTCGCTTGGGTAATACTTGATGCCGATGATAATTCCCTGCTCTGTACGTTGTCCTAAAGTAAAACGAGGGTATTTCCAACCGTGTGGAATTGATATTGTTGGTTCCATTGTTCTAATTGGTGAATAGTTGAGGAGAAGTCAGAATTCAGAATTCAGAATTCAGGAGTCAGAAAATACTGAATTCTGACTTCTGGCTCCTGACTCCTGAGTTGTGGTTTACGCTGCAATAGTCTTGTCAATACTTGTAGTTTTGAGAAAATTCTCTAGTGCCATTACTGCATTCAATGGCTGGGTATAGCGGATCTCATCTACCTCGTTTGACCAATGGGTTATATGTTGAAAAACCAAACCGAGCATTGAGTCAGCTTTGTAAACGCGGTAATTCTTGGGACAAGCACCATTGCAATACACCAGCTTGTAAACAGAAATTTCTATGACCTCTGCGTTTGCATCTGTTGGTGGCAGCAGTATTTTTTCGCAGTGTTCGTCCCAATCTGGTGTTTTAAGTGAGAGTGTAGTTACAGCACTTGCGTCTATTATGAGGTACACTAGATTAAAATATAAATACTTTTAAATGAAGTCTTACTCTGTCGAT
>NZ_JBIQNW010000062.1:0-24540 GCF_047228265.1 Nostoc sp. UIC 10607
GGCGAGGCTGGTTAAAATTACACGACCTTTGTGAAGGCTGGCAGCTTGCAAAAGAGACTTAACGGGAAAAGTCAGCTTCTTTAACAGACGCTACACATAGCTGATTGTCATGCCCAGGGTTAAGGTTCCCCTCGTCACTCGCCTGAGAGCGCCTCACGAAGTTTACGGAGTGACGCGCAGTGCAGCACTGTCAGCTTTTAGCTAGCCTCTTGCGTTAACCTGTGATACACCTTTTCTAGTATCCAGTCCTTCACTGCTCCACCAAACTCCTTGTCATCTAGAATTTTTGCAAAGATATCTTGGTTCAAATCCATGCGCTCAATCAGCTTTGTCAGAAAAATATCCTCAAAACCATATCTAAAATTTTGAATTGAGTTACTTTTTGCTTGCTGTGATAGTGCTTCATCCTGAACCAATGCTTCCTCAAGTTGGCTAAAAAAGTATTTATCTGCTTCAGTAAAATCGGTGCGAAATCTTTGGTTGAGAATGTTGATAATTTCTGAGAGTTTAGCTTGTGTCTCTTTTTCTGTCGGTATGCCAGCTTCAGTTATCGGTTGCAGATATGATTCTACATTTTTTTCTACGACAATTCGACCTTCTCGGATTTTTTGTAATCGATAATATTGCAGTGCAACTTCATCAGTGAGCTTAAAAACTTCGCTTTGGCTACGTTTTGGTAACTTAGTTTGCAGGAGACGAGCAAAAGCATAGAATTTCTCTAGTTCTTCATCTGCAAACGGCATAATCTGTGACAAGAAAGCATATAATCGGATAAATGTAGTTAGACTATTTTTAAACTCATCTTGCTGTTCTTCGCTCAATCCCTTAAAACGATCTACAGCAGGATCAATTAGAGAATGAAGTCGGCTATGATCTCGTTTATTTATCTTATCTTGAGACTTAAAAAATATCTTTGCGAAAGCATCTACCTCACTAGACCAGATAATCTTATAGCTATCTAACCTATTTTTTAAGTCATATAGTTGGTTAGGATCTGTGGTGGATGCTAGTGTTGTTTGTTCATAATAAGGCTGGAAAGCATCAAGAATTTCTTGCTCTTCATTAGCAAAATCTAAAACAAAAGTATCCTCTTTTCCTGAACAAGTGCGATTCAAGCGGGATAAAGTTTGTACGGCTTTGACTCCAGAAAGTTTTTTATCTACGTACATGGTGTGTAACAATGGCTGGTCGAAACCAGTTTGATACTTGTCCGCGACAATCAGAAGTTGATATTCGGCAGTTTCAAACTTTTCGGGTAATTCCCGTTCACCAAAGCTATTAATGTCGTATTCTGTATATTTAATAGCCGTTTCTCTATCGGTAAAAGCGGTAAAAGCTACTAAAGCTTTAATATCTGCATAACCTTGTTTTTTTAAATAGTTGTCGAATTCTTCTTTATAGCGCACCACATGGGGGCGAGAAGCGGTAACTACCATTGCCTTGGCTTTTCCATCAATTTTATGCATGACGCATTGGCGAAAATGTTCGATAATCACTTCAGTTTTCTGAGCTAGGTTATGTGGATGCAGCGATAAAAACCTGGCTATAGATCGACTTGCTTTCTTTGTATTAATTTTAGGGTCATCTGCGATCGCTTTAGAAATTTGGAAGTAAGTTTTATAGGTTGTGTAATTCTGTAACACATCTATAATGAAACCTTCTTCAATTGCCTGCCGCATGGAATACAGATGAAAGGGTTCTGGTTTACTTTGGGCGTTCATGTGGCCAAAATACTCCAGGGTTTTTGGCTTTGGTGTGGCGGTGAAAGCAAAGAAGCTCAAATTCGGTTGTTTACCACGGACACGCATCTCTTTGCGGATATTGTCTTCAATATCATCTTCTTCATCAGCTATGCTTTCTTCTTGGGCTGAATGGCTGAGGTTATTGATGGAAAGGACTTCTTTCATTTTCTTGGATGCTTCGCCACTTTGAGAACTGTGGGCTTCATCCACTATTAGGGCGTAATTGCGTTTTGGTAGTTGGGTAATCTTGTTCTTTTCCAAGATTTCATGAATCTTATCTAAGACAAAGGGAAATTTCTGCAAGGTGGTAATGATGATATTAGTGCCAGAAACCAAAGCTTCAGCTAGTTGTGCAGAGTTTTTATCAATTTTTTGCACAACACCTTGCTTATGCTCAAATTGATAAATCGTGTCTTGCAGTTGCTGGTCTAGTACCCTTCTATCAGTGATGACGATGACTAAATCAAAAACTCGCTCATCTTGGTCGTTATATAAACTAGCAAGTTGATATGCTAACCAGGCAATGGAGTTACTTTTGCCACTACCAGCAGAATGCTGAATCAGGTAGTCGTGTCCTGTCCCCTTAACTTTGGCATCTGCGGTTAGTTTGCGAACAACATCCAATTGGTGAAACCGGGGAAAGATGAGGGTTTCTTTTTTGGCAGATTTGCCGTTGAGTTTAATGTTTTCTTGCTCTAGGTGCAAAAAACGACCCACAATGTCTAGCCAACTGTCTTTTGTCCAAATATCTTCCCAAAGGTAGGCGGTTTTGTAGCCGTTAGGGTTGGGTGGGTTGCCTGCACCTTTGTTGTAACCTTTGTTGAAGGGCAGGAAACGGGTGTTACTGCCATCAATGTGGGTCGTCATCCAGACTTCATCCGGGTCTACGGCAAAATGCACCAAAGCACGCCGCTTGAATTGAAATAACAAATCTCGGTTGTCCCGGTCTTGCATATACTGGCGCTTGGCTTTATCTATATCTTGTCCGGTAAACTGGTTTTTTAGTTCTATGGTGGCGACTGGCAAGCCATTGATACTCAATAGTAAATCTACTGAGTTTTCATGTTGGGAACTATAGCGCACCTGACGAGTTACGGTGAGGATGTTTTGGTCATAAAGTGCTAGGGTATCGGGGTTTAGACCACTGGCGGGTTTGAAGAATGCCAGTTTGAAGCGTACACCGTAGTCAGTGATGCCATAACGTAGTACGTCTAGCATCCCCCGTAACTCTAATTCTGCATAGAGCCTTTGAATGAACTTTGGCTCTACAGCCAAGCCGTGAATATCTGAAAGCTGTCGCCATGCTTCTGGTTGAGAAGTTTGAATAAATTGGAAAATGCTGGTTTTATCGAATGCCAACTCGCGGCTAAAGTTGAAAGCATCGCCTAATTGATAGCCGCCATTCTTAATTAGGGAGTCAACGATCGCAATTTCAAAAGCTCGTTCTGTCGTTTGGCTGGTCATGGCGCTGAACTCCCCTTACTTTTTATTTCCTCTATGAAATACTGGTAAGCCGCTTCACGGAATATGTAAATCAGTCGTTCACGGTCATTATCAAGAAGGTTTTCTTTCAAACTACCATCTACACCATAACAAGAACAAATAAAATCAAAGTCTTCTAGTTGACTGAATCTTTTTATGTCTTCAATGATATTGGGTAACTTGTCTTCAATTAGAATGAGTGTATCTGGATCAAAATATCGAACGTCTGGTTTACTGTGCGGATTAAAGCTTCTGCCCTGAAAGTGGGGTTTTCCTTCTCTTGATGGCCAATTTATACCAAAAAATTCTGAGGTTCCAGATTTATAAATTTTAGCAATTTGAATAGCTCCGTCTACGGTTCTAATAGCTTTATCTCTAGACATCTCTATTAGAATTTGTAGCGGTTCCATATCCATTTTATCATCTTGTTTATCGTTTTCATAGACTAACTTTTTATAATTTCTTGATGCCATATCACCTAGTTCTGCTGGATCACCTAAGAAAGTGTAAATACGATTTTTATTTGGTTCATCAGTACATTCTATGAATACAAATCCTTCGGCATCTTTTGAGTAATAGAGTTGCCAGATACGAAAACGGCTTTCTAGCCAACTCCACCCACCAAAAAGGAATTTAGCTCCGGCTCTCAGTTCATGAATATCTAGACCAGAAATTTCATTAATTATGGTGGATACTAATGAAGTAAACACTGAAGAAAGATAAATTAATACCTCTTCAACATCAGTGCGCGAACTTTGCAAACGTCTACTGAGCTTGATAGAAGAAATTAGATTCAAGATTAACGGATAAGCCCGACCTGTCTCACCTGCAAAGCAAATTAAACAATCTGTTCTAGGCAATTCAAATAATTTAATACCTTGATTCCATTTTTCTCCCCCAGTTAAGGAACTATCAGTTGCAAATACTAGCTCCTCAACATTATTTTTTTGTCGAATCCAGGCAACACAAAGAGTCATGCAGCCATCTCCTCTCTGACATCAATTTTGCCTGTTACTGCTGCTGTAATGACAGATTGGCGATATTCTTGGAGTTTTTCGATTTGTTCTCTAATTGTATCTACCACTTTATTAATAACTGCTGACTCTGAATCGATAAAATTGGCTATTTCAACTTGTTCTATTGCGCCTTGCATATCAGATGGAGGAATTGCTATGAACTGCTCTTTGATGTTTTCCGCATGAATATTTTTATTAGCACCACCATGTAGGGTGCTAATAAGCCCTTCTTTGAAAAACTGGGAGCTAAATACGAAACGAAGGAATTCTAAATTAACATTTTCAAATCTAAATCGAATGAGGTATGAGGCAAAAACAGAACGTTCAGGACTCCTAACTAAACCGAATCTTCCAATAGTTCCGCTACGAGCAAAGAGAAAGTCGCCTTTTTCCACTTTGAAAGCTCGCTCATCTTTTGAAGAAATAGTTACAAATGGCATATTCTCAAAAGAAACATTAGCAGAGTCATCAATGTCAGTAATTCTGACTAATTTCACTCCTTCATCAATATATGCTTGCTCAGTGTAATAGCCCTGCTTATGTTCTTGAGTAATTCGCCTGACACGAACTACTTCCCAGTGTTCAGGAATCTCACCAATCCACGGAATGCCGGAGTCTCTCATAAGGACGTTAAGGTTTAATCCTTTGGTTACAGCTTGGTTAATCAGGGCGGTGCGTTTTTCTTCGAGTAGTTGGATGAGGCGTTCTTTTTTGGTGATAAGGGTGTCGATTGCTGCGGTTTTACGGTCTAGAAAAGAGGCGATCGCGCTTTGCATATCAATTGGAGGAATTGCTATGAACTGCTCTTTGATATTTTCTGCATGAACATTTTTATTAGCACCACCATGTAGAGTACTAACGAGTTCTTCTCTGAAAAATTGAGAGCTAAATACGAAGCGAAGAAATTCTGAATTAACGTGCTTAAATCTAAACTGAATAAGATATGAGGCAAAAACAGAACGTTCAGAACTTCTCGCTAAACCAAACCGCCCAATTGTCCCACTACGAGCAAAGAGAAAATCTCCTTCTTTAACTTTGAAAGCTTGTTCATCTTTTGAGGAGATAGTAACAAATGGCATATTTTCAAAGGAGATATTAGCAGAATCATCAATGTCAGTAATTCTGACTAACTTTACGCCTTCATCAATATATGCTTGCTCAGTGTAATAGCCCTGCTTATGTTCTTGAGTAATTCGCCTGACACGAACTACTTCCCAGTGTTCAGGAAGTTTACCCAAAAATTTTAGTTCAGGATTTTCGATAGGTGAGGTCATTTAACCACCTCTTCCAACATCCCCCGAATATCCTCTTCTAAATCCTTAATCTCCTGCTCAATCTCCTCCAAAGGTCGTGGCGGCACATACTCATAAAAATGCCGCGTAAAGGGTATCTCATAACCAATCTTCGTCTTACTCTCATCAACCCACGCATCCGGCACATAGGGCAAAACTTCCTGCTTCATGTACTCATTAATATCTTTTTTCAACGGCACATTTTCATAGTCTCTCAAGTCGGAATCTGGTTCCGCTTTGCCATCTTTACCAGTGCAAATATCAGCAGTTTCATCTCGTTCAGCTAAAGTATTCAAAATAGCTTTCTTCACTAGCGCTGAAACTTTAACATCAGCTGCTTTAAATACAGCCGTCAAATCTGTTTCAAACTCATCACGATTTTTGTAGAAACGATCTGCACCCAAAGTCCGCAACGCTTCTTTAATGGATTCTTGTAACTGCTTCCCTTCCTCAATTTCTCGTAAAGCTACCCCACCCCGTTTTTTAGACTTAGCTAAATTCACAAACGCGGTTTCAGTTTCGAGCTTGGCTATGCGTTCCTCACTCACCTGAAAATTTAACCTTAGCGGACGTTCTACTGTGATGTGCCAATAGCCAAAGTCTTCGTTATCAAAAATCTTGCTAACAATGATATTCTGTTCTTTGCCATCTACTTCAAGTCTGCGTTTAGCATCCTGCTGAAACTCGCCATAAATCTGGGTAATTTCTGCGATTTGATTGGGCTTGCCATCTTCACCATCCCCAATTTCATTACGCTTATTTCCCAAGCTGCGGCTCATTTTTCTGTAATAATGAATGCTATTAACAAGCTGGATCTTGCCTTTACGCTCTGGGGCTTTGCAATTGGTGACAATCCAAATATATGTGGAAATTCCAGTGTTATAAAACAGTTGGTCTGGCATAGCCACAATGGCTTCTAGCATATCGTTTTCGATAATCCATTTACGAATATTACTTTCACTTGGAGAAAACAACGGTGAGCCGTTGAATACAATAGCAATTCGAGAACCGCCATTATTCCGCTTTATCTTAGAAATCATGTGTTGCAGGAACAAGAAAGAACCATCAGAAATCCTGGGTAAACCTGCTCCGAAGCGCCCATCAAATCCTTTCTTTTCATACTCATCTCTGACGTAGTTTTGCACCTTCTTCCATTCCACACCAAATGGCGGGTTAGACAACATATAGTCAAATGTTTCCTGTGCTAAACCATCAGTAGTGAAAGTATTTCCAAACTTAATATTGCTGATATTTTGACCTTTAATCAACATATCAGATTTACAAATTGCGTAAGATTCTGGGTTGATTTCCTGACCAAAAACCACAGGCTTGGAATCTTGATTAAGTTCTTTAATGTACTCTTCTGCCACAGAAAGCATACCACCAGTTCCACAAGCAGGGTCGTAGATGGTTTTCACAATACCTTTTTGGCTCAAAATATCTCTGTCATTCATAAACAGCAGGTTGACCATCAGCCGAATTACTTCACGCGGTGTAAAGTGTTCCCCTGCTGTTTCATTAGACAATTCTGAAAATTTGCGAATCAGCTCCTCAAAAATATAGCCCATCTCCATGCTGTCTACTTCATCCGGGTGGAGATTGATTTCCGCAAATTTTTTAACAATTAAAAATAGCAGGTTTGCTTCATCTAAACGATTAATTTGGTCATTAAAGTTAAAGTATTCAATGATTTCTCGTCCGGCAACAGAGAAGCCATTAATAAAGTTTTTTAGATTAGCAACTACATTATCTGGGTCTGCTTTGAGTTTTTGAAAGGTAAACTGGCTAATGTTGTGAAAAGTTACCCCAGCTTTTTGGTTGAGTAACGGCTCTGGATTCTTCAGATTTTTCATGGACTTTACTTTCGTTTCGTAAAAGTCCATCACTGCTGCCTTTGTTGGCTCTAGAACACAGTCCAATCGACGCAACACCGTGAACGGCAGTATGACTTTGCCATAGTCCGCTTGCTTATAATCTCCGCGTAAAAGTTCAGCAATACTCCAAATAAAACCTGCAAGCTTTCTTCCTTTTTCCGTTCGGGCCATTCAAAACTCCAAGGTAGACTCATCATCTGTAATATCTAGCAGCACCTAGCACAAGCGATTTACAGTCGTCTGGTGCAAGATGTATTCATAGTCAAATTCCACCAATAATCCTCTAACTAATCTGTCACTGCTGCCAAGTTTTCCATTACCAAGTAAACCATTATTAAGTCAAATCTCTCCTACCTAATGCGAGTTAGCGCCTGGTTTAACCCTTCACTGTGAATCCAACCGACAAACCCGCCGTAAATCATTCTGTCATGGCGATCGCCTTAAAAAACGTGAACAACGCCAACGGGGGTTTTTGAAGTTCTTACCACTGTCCCATCTCTAAGCCTCATGATGGGATGAGAACTCTTAAAATCGGGGTGAAATGAGCAGTAGAACAGAAACTTACGCTGTGGTGTGCAGGAGTCATGCCAGGGACACTCTTTAAACTTGTAAGTTACAAACTCCAAAACTTACAAGTTTAAAGAGCTTCGTAACTCTTCTTCCGTAGTACCTTGAAGCTCTGAAGCTTTACTAAGCAATAAATCTACTGCAACACGTATCAAAGTATTATCCGTAAGTCGCTCACCGCCCTTACTTCGTTTCATTCTGTTTAATTTTCGAGTTAGATCGGTAAGTGCGTCGATTTGATCCTGTCTTAATCGTGCTTCCTTACGCTCCAATTTTAAATACTTCGGTAGTTTGTTAGTCTGTAAGTTCATATCATTAGAAGTCTGTTGTTCTGTAACTTCTTCTACTAAGTCCGTTTTGTTTGAGGATTCAGGCAAACTTTGGGACTTTGTAACTTCCGAAGTCTGTAAGTCTGTAGTCTGCAAACTCTGTATTTCTGTAATTTTATTTACTTCGTTGCCCTTCTCCTCAATAGCAACTTGCAGAAAAGGAACAGACTCCGAAACATCCGAAATCTGTAAGTCTGTATCATTAAAAGTCTGTTGTTCTGTAACTTCTTCTACTGAATCCGTTTTGCTCGAAGTTTCCAACAAACTTACAGGATTTGTAACTTCCGAAGTCTGTAAGCCTGGGTCTCTTACTTTTTGAGTTTCTTCTTGAACAAGATCAGATAAACGACGACGTGCTTTAGCCATTAGTATTTACCTCTCTAAGAAGCTCATCAGCAATACGTCGGTAATCCCCTTCGGCTTCACGAGCTACTTTTGTGCGAACTTTAGTAATTGGTACACCATCAAGAGCAGCTTGTTCATGAATAGCGTAAGCCCTTACAAACCCGTTAAATGCTGGAATACCTGCTTGCATTAGTGCCTGTTGAGCATCAAGTGCCTTACCCAAACTACGAGGATCAACACGGGTTAATAGAACGCGAAACTTAACTTTTGCTGGCATGATCGTTGCCTGTACAGTTTCAATCAGCGCTTGAAGATCCATTGGGGCTGGGGGAGATGGCAGCAAAACAAAATCAGCAGCATCAATAGTAATCTTAAGTGCGTCAAAGTGGAGCGCCGGAGGAGTGTCCACGATGACAAAATCAAACCCTTGCACCTTTTTAAGTTTTAACAACTCATTCGTGCGTGTTTCCTTGGCTATTTCAAAATCTCGCTCATTCCGCTCTGTCCACCAAGTAGCAGACCCTTGAGGATCTGCATCTACCAACAATACTTTTGATTTCTCAGCGAGAATGGCTGCTAAGTTGACGCTAGTCGTTGTCTTAGCTGACCCTCCCTTTCCGTTTACAACAGCAATAATACGCACATTTTGACTCCGTAACTGAAAAATGTCTGTAAGTTTGGTTATTTGTAACTCTGTAAGTAATGAAAATACAAACTTACAGAGTTCGTATCAATAATACGCCGCATTTAGAGGATTTTCTGAAACTACGCCAGGGCACTTTAATAGCGGCGATGGCTGCGCCCAAGTCTGCGGCGATCGCAGTTGGACTGTTAGCCGTGCAGAAATTGAACCGAAGAACAAAGCCCTTGAAAGCTGTAAATCCCAACGCCAAAGTTGAAGAAGATGCCTGAACTCCAGAATAACTATTGGACTTGATTGAGCAGAAAGGGGACGAGGTTCCAGAGGTATTGGCAGTCTTACGGCGTTCATGATGTATCAATTCACCAATGCTAAAAAACTATTGCCTGAAATTGTCATAACGGAACTTAAAGCCAAGTAACACAACAATGCTTTAAATTTTAAATATATTTATTGGTAATCCTATGACAGGAATGGAACCTTGGGCAATATCAGTTGTTAGCGGTATAGCAGTTCCTATTTTTCAGTCACTTTTGACAGGTGGCGGCAGGGTTATGGGAATGTTAGGACACAAGTTGGAAAAAGCAATTTTTAGTGCATCAAAGCAGTATGTTCAAAACTACGAAGAACGACACGGTATTCTCAAAGTTTTGGGAATGCGTGAACCTGTTAAGTTAGAATCGGTCTATACAGCAGTTCAATTTTTAGATAATGATGCCATCCGTAGTTTTGAATCTATCGAAAACCTAGAAAAATTTTATCGCCAAGCTAATAGCCGCAGGTTTAATTCTCAAGATAGCCCTAAACAAGCAGGAATTAAAGTTGCTAATGATAAGCAATTTTTGATGGTACTGGGTGCCCCTGGTGCTGGCAAGTCTACATTTCTACGGAAGATGGCACTGGAAGCGCTCAAAGGTAAAAAAGGAGAATTTAAGCACGCCCGTATTCCCGTTTTTCTAGAATTGAAAATATTTGAATCGAGTGATATCGATATAGAAAAAATTATTACTGAAGAGTTTCATATTTGTCGTTTTCCAGAGCCTGATAAATTTACAGCAAAAGCTTTAGAATCAGGTCAGTTACTAATTTTACTAGATGGGTTGGATGAAGTACCCACAAAAAAATTAAATGAGGCGATTAGTAGAATTCAAAACTTTGTTGATACTTACGATAAAAATCGCTTTATTGCCTCGTGTCGCACTGCGGCTTATCGCAGTAGTTTTCGCCGCTTTAGCGATGTAGCAATGGCAGATTTTGATGATGCCCAGATTCAGCAATTTATTTATAACTGGTTTCATTCCGAAGCAGATAAACAGGCGAAGACAGGCGATAATTGTTGGGAGTTGCTACAAAAGCCAGAACATTTTGCTGCTAAAGAATTGGCACACACGCCTTTATTGTTAACATTCCTGTGTTTAGTATATGACCGTTCCCAAAACTTTCCTGATAATCGTAGTGTTCTTTACCGCAAAGCACTGCGGATATTGCTAGAAGAATGGGCATCAGAAAAGCGAATTAACCGAGAGGAAATATATCAAGGACTGCATACAGAATTAGAAGAAATACTCCTCTCAGAGATTGCTTACACAAATTTCGAGTCTGACAGACTGTTCTTTTCTCAGCGTGATGTTGTTCAACAAATTAAAGCATTTTTGGCAAGTAATTTGAATGCACCTCAACATTTAAATGGTGAAGCAGTTCTGGACGCTATAGCTATTCAACAAGGGATTTTGGTAGAACGAGCAGAGGATGTATTTTCTTTCTCTCATTTGACGCTACAGGAATATTTGACAGCGCAACACATTATTGATATTGATGACCCTCGTAAATTTGAAAAATTAGTTACTGAACACTTGACAGATAAACGCTGGAATGAGGTGTTTTTATTGGTAGCTGGATTAATACGGGGTGGTGCAGATGATTTGCTGTTGCTGATGGAAAAAGAAGCACAGAAGTACATCAACACCCCAAAGTTGCAAGCATTATTAAACTGGGCAGAACAGGTAACAGTTGGTTCAGCAGGTAATTTTAAACCTGTACGTAAACGTGCAGATGCGATCGCAAGGGCCTACGCCAACGCCATCGCCATTGCCAACGCCATCGCCAATGCCTACACCAACGCCATCACCAGTACTAAGACCTACGCCAGCATCAAGACCTACGCCAACGCCATCGCCAATGCCAACGCCAATGCTATCGCCAACGCCAATGCCATCACCAATGCCATCGCCATCGCCAACACCATCGCTATCGCCAACGCCAACGCCATCGCCATCGCCATCAAATATACTGATGAACTAAAAAAATCAGAAATCTTCAATAACCTCAACTTTACTGTGCTGATCGCCCAACTAGAAGCACTTAAAGCTACAATTCCTGATGATAAACAGCCCCATGAAGTGCGTCTGGCATTTGCTAAACACCTGCAACAAACCTTACTAAATGCTTTCAATCTCACCCTAGAAATGATCGATTTATCTGAGGAAGAAGCAAACGCACTAGAAAATTATCTCTACGCCAATCATCTCATTATCCAGTGCAAACAAGCGGCGGTGAGAGTGTTGCCCACAACCTGGGAAGGAATTGAGGCGCGGATGTTGTTAGTTCCGAGTAATTGAACAATTGGGCATCAAGCCTAATATCTTGCCAGCCAATGATATTAGTGAATTAAAATCCACTCAAAAAGGCTGCTCCCACTGCCAATCAAAATGCTCAAACCGCCTGGGATTCTCAGCAGTGTACCTCACTGTATTTTGAATCTGTTTATGCCCCAAGTAACTCTGAATATCCCTAGTTGAGCGATTCTGTTCCGCCAAAAAATAACCGCAACTATGCCTAAACATGTGCGGATGCACCTTAATCTGCAATCCAGCTTTTTCCGCCGCACGCTTCACAATCTTCTCAATCCCATCCACAGAAAGCGACTTCCCCCTCTCATTTGGGAAAACGAAATAACTATTGGCATAAATCCGCTTTAGCTGCCCCAACAAATCCACTTCATCCTGTTGCATCGGGTGATTCCCACTTTGACTCCCCTTGAGCCGCTTGATATAGATCACCTTTCGCTCTAACATGACTGCATCCCATTTCATCGTCGCTGCCTCCCCCGGTCGCAGCCCATGCCGAAATGACAGCAGTAGCAACGCCGGATCTCTAACCCTATGCCGACCCCGCTCCCCCGCCGCCTTAATCAAAATTTTCATTTCCTCCCAAGTCAAATACTCCCGGCTCCGATATTCATCATTATTCAAGCGCCGAAACTTTGGGTTCATTCTACTACTGTCCGATAAATGGATTATAAATCCGACAGTATTCATTCTCTCAAACACCTGCTACTTCGTGAACCACCCACCTCAATTAAGTCACGCTTATCTTTCATCTGCCAAAAAACTCTCTACAGAGAGCGATTGATAAAGCTGGCTTATATTAGTAGTCAGACACCCGGCGATATCAATACTGATATCAGTTACGTGCTGGGGTGAAAGCTTGGTTCCGTAGAAGTTGGAATGAGAAACCATAAATAACTTCCTTAACCAAACCGTATTATCGGGTGTAGGGTAACTCTTGCTACTTAGAAGCCAAAAATTCTTGAACAGTCAGAATTTCAATACCCCTCCAGGGGTTTAGCACCAGTAAATCATCATCTCCGGTAACAATACACTCTGCTTGACCACTGAGTGCTAATTCCAAATATTTGTTATCTTTTGGATCTCGGCATTCATTAATCTGCTCAGTCACGTCAATAAACTGAGCGTTTTCTGTTAAATCTTCTAGAAATTCTTGCCGCCTTTCTTTGGTAAGATACCTATCAAATTTGGGACGATATAAAACCTCTTCTAACTCCGATAAGACAGAACTTGATAATACGATAACGCCAATAATAGTAGCTTGCTCTAATGCCTGACGTGGCTTGCTTTGACTAAACAAAAATGCACTAATCAGCACATTAGTATCAAATACGAACCGTCGATTATTCGTCATCATTCAAAATCGATTCTAAGATTTCAGGCGTTAATCCTCGCTCTTGTGCTTCAAGGCTTGCTTTATCCATCGTGTTTCTTAAACGTGCAATCGCCTCAAGTCTTGGAGTTGTAAATTGAGACTGCATAATTGCCGCAATCTTAAGTTGCAATTGTTCCCGTTCTTCTTCGGTGGCATTGCGGTATGCCTCTGCTACCAAGGAGGGGACTTTGATGGTAATTTCTTCTTTAGTAATCATGGCCTGTTCGCTTCCATAATTTCTCATCTTTAATTATGTTACTTCCTTGGCTCAAGAGATTGACGGATTAAATAAGTTGCAGGTGCTTGACCTCAGACGCACATCGCCACTGCGTGGCTCGTTTGCCTCTTCCGGTCAAGCACCCGCTTAATAAATAATTGCTGAAGGGGTGAATAATCCTAGTTTAAAAAAGTATAGTCAAAGATAAGAATCCACAAGTTTACCCTGAGTTGACCACTTCTCATCTAGAAGGCGACAAGCGACATAAACAACATTTTGAGGATTGCGCTTGTGTCTTCCATTCGTACCCCAGGAACGAACAGTATAATCACCTTGATAACCTAAAACAAGTGCTAGCTCGTCGTAAGTTAACTGCCATTTTTTCTTAAATTCTATTGGGTGCATAGTATTCACCTATTTCAAGTAATTAATTAGCAGAGACGCGGATAGAAATTATCAAAGGTAAGAATCTATAACTTTCCCCTCAGCTGACCATTTTTCATCTAGAAGACGACAAGCTACATAAACCACTTTTTGAGGGTTGCGCTTGTGCCCTCCATTTATCCCCCAACAACGGACAGTGAAATCATTTTCGTAACCTAAAACGAGTGCTAAATCGTTGTAAGTTAATTGCCACTTTTTCTTAAATTCTATTGGGTGCATAAATATAAATCCCTCACTATTTTTAATCAACAAAGTTTTCCGGTTTTATGACTCACGAGAAATATTTATCTAATGAGCGCTAATAAATCTGAGCAAGCTATCAGGATAAAACCAGTCTGGAACTGTGACGCGCTTCGATTCAATCAGATTTCCGTCGTCATCATAAAGACCACTAATTTCAGCATGGTTTAGAGGTACGCGACCGTTCTTTGACTTGCGCTTGATTTGGATAGTTTCGCTTTGCCTTAAATCATTAAAACCCTCAGCATTGCCACTGGCGGCATTAGTAAAAGCATGAGAAATACAAACTAGATATTCGGCAGCCTTGCGAACGTCAGTAAGTGAATGTCTCACAAATCTTTTGACTGATTCTTTACAATCATCTTGCAGAGAAAGCTGTGTCAATTCATCCCAGAGTGTTTGAATAGGGGTATCGTTTTCTGTACGGTCGCTCCAACGTTGAACAGCTTCATTCATTGCCTCACCAATAGCTAAATAGTCGTTACGTTCGCCGATTAATTCTGGCTCTAAAGGTATCAACAACTTCCAAGCTTTAGCTCTGTTCTTATGTCCATGAGCGTCAACAATTGATGTGATATTCCAATCAAAAATCGCCTTCCTACACATAACAATTGATGCAGCAAAACTACTTTTACCACTACCTTGACCTCCTAGCACCCAAACTGGTTTTGTTGATTCGATGACATCCCATAGCCAGCCACCCTCATGATTTTTCAAGAGTTGAACTAATTCTTGGGCGCTCGTGCCTTGTGGAGCCTTAGCTTTTTCACTACTGGGATTGATGTTTTCTGCATCCGCTTTGCGCTTGTCTCTTCTGTTTTCAGCAATGGATTTGTCAGCTACAGAGTCAGCAACCGCGAACTGTTTTTTAGTGTTATCAAACTGTAAATCTTCAAGCTCTGACTGACGCTGGTACTGTTGCTGCAATTCCTCAAGAGAGATATAGCGTTCTTTGACTAACAAATTATCAGCGCGTCTGTCGATGTCCTTCTTATGCTTGTCCTTAATCCGCTCTGATTCATGTGACTGCAAATCGCGCTCAGTCCTAGTAATTAAACCTTGGCGCTTAATAGCTGTTTTAAAATATTCCAGACGTTGAAAACTTGACTCGTTATCAATCTCATCTTTGGCAGCCCAGCAGTAATAACCCATCCAAACAAAAGCAGGCGCGACTAATAACCACAGACTTGGATTCTCTGATGGAGCCAAATCTGACGTAATGAAAGCACCGTCAGGGAGAGACACAACATCATTAAACTGTCGTGACTTCCATACTTCTGTGAGCAATCTGTACTTGAAACGGCAGTATTTGTTATCAAGCGCCGATTGTGATTGTGTGGGTTTGCCAAAGTACTTCATTGTCCGTTTATTGGCGGTAGTAGGACAAAATCGCACTTCAGTAAATTGATAAGGGTGCGGTGTCTGCCCATAGTAATAAGCGCTGAAAAGCCCCAGAAGTAAAGCGGTGACAGCACCAATTTTCAGTAGGGGTTGAGCCTTCATGACTTGGATTTGTGGATGCCGTAAACAACACCACCTGCCACTAATGCACCCACCACAAACACAATAGTTTTGTCTGATTCTGGCAGACGGTTAAAATCTTCTACAGTTGCTTTGATGTTGTCGTAAGTCTTGTGTGAGTTCTGCATTGTGGTGTAAAAATCGCCGATAGCAGTCCACAAAATGAAACATCCGAATATTGTTTGAAAGAGAAATTTTATTGCCTTGTCCATGTCCGTAAAAACCCAGCCTTCAGGAGACTTATTTACGGTAAACTCCAATAAATCACGATTAACTATTTGATTAATTCCCAACACAATAGCGACCGCAGGCATTAGCCCCGCCGAGCCTGTAGCTATTACTAAATACTTAGCCAAGCAATAGGAAGTAACACCCCAGCCGCAAGATTCAATGCCTTTAAGAACAGCGCGACTGCGATTAAGCTTTTCAATTTCCTTCGCTTTGAATCTTCTAATAGCTTCTTGTTCATCCTGGGTAAACGCGGTATCAGGATAATCTTGATAGTCAAGTGATTTTTCGGTGTCCCCGTCTTGCAGTTCGGTGTTAAGTTCATCTAACATTGTTCTTACGACTAATTTTTATTTCCCCTACTGAGCGGTAACTTAGTAGGGGATTTTTAGATGCTGATTACTCGAAAATCGTAGAAACAGCAGTACGGAACGCTTGCACTAATTTGTTAGTGGTGAATGACTTACGAGGTACTAAATCAAGGTCTGAACCTTCGCCATAAGTCAGTAGGTGTTTTGCCTTTTCCGTTTCATAAGTCCTATCAGCGTCTAGCTGTGCCTTCACGGGTCGCGCTAACTGCGATTTAGCAGCTGCTAAATGGTCAACCTTACTCATGTGATAGTCGATGTAAGCTTTGAGCTTAACTAGGTCGATGCTTTCTCTGTAGCGCTGATTCTCTAGTGTGCGGTCGGTGGACAGCTTCAATCCGATTTCTGAGCGCTCATGACCGTACTTTAAATTTGCGATCGTTAAATCAGCACTGGCTTTATCAATGGCAATACCAGACGCACCAGCTTGCTTGTAAATCTCTGCAAGTCCTTTGTTGTACTCCTCAGTGCCCTTGATGAACGCTGACAGGTTATCTGTGATGTAGGGCATGATGGTTAAGATGCGCTCACCCTCGTTGCCCATTTCCCCTACTTTGGTCAGTGCGGCATCGTCACCATTAATGCAACCCATGATTAAGCTGTCTGCAACGCCTAATTTCTCAGCCCTCGCCTTCAGCTTTTTACCATGCTTGCCGACTAGATTCTTGATATGTTTCACGTTTTTGACTCCTGTATGTGCAACATTCCGTCATAAACCATTGAGAGAGGGGAGCCGCGAGTGCAATTAGTAACGGTATCCCCACAAGCCCAATCAACAAATGTTTGTAAGTGAGCTTGCCGGATGCCTTAATCGATAATTCCGGCGAAAGATAACGCGAGGTCTGCAAACTGGCTTTTGTAGTCCAGGGCGGTCGCCTCCATCGCTTGCTTGATTTGCGTCAGTTCACTGCCTGCAACATCATCCATCTCTGCGAGTGTCTGCCTGATTTCGTCGGCTTTGCGTCGGATTTTGGATACTTCTTGATTCTTGAATTCCCTTGCAAAGTGGACGAGGGCGTTAAAAATCGCCTCGTTCAACTCCTTTCTAGATGCAAAGGTGGAAGCAATAGACACTGTAATCTGTTTCACATCCGCCGCTTTGAGTTCAATTCCCGCGCCTTCTGCAATGTCTGCAACGAGTGCTTGCTTTTCCTGCTCAGTCAGCACAATCTGATTCTCTGATTCGGCAACTGTAAGCTGATTAGATTCAACTTCAGGCTGTGCATCTTTTGACCCTACTAGAAACGTTTCTTCAACGGGTTCATCAACTACAGTTAATCGGTTGGTTGCTTTTTCTCTGAGATAGTCAACGGCTTGACTCAATTGCTCTTTGGTGGGATTGTCAAGGTCATCGCACTCGACAGCGCTCGCTGCCGACGTATAATCGTCTTTAGTAAATCCTTGATAACCCTGTTTGTACAAACGAGCGCGGACATTGTTAGTAAACTTGTCAGACATGATGATTGCTCCTTAGAGGGCTAGTGTTAAAACTTCGATAGTTGCAGATTTAATCGGTTGTGAACGCTTGTTAATTGCCCATTTAGCAGCAATAAACGCAACAAGGGCTAAATCCTTGCAGTGGTAAATATTTTCAGCGCTGAAAGATAGTCCGGCTTTCTCAAACCAGTAGTAACGAGTGCTGCGTGGTACATCGTCAAGATTGATTTTTAAATAGTCTGCCAGCGCAACTAAAAAGCTCTTGCCGTTGTAGCTAGTGTCTAACTCATAGAAGTGCTTGAAAACTTGCCAGCGCTCATTAAATCCTTTGCTAGCGGGGGTTAGCGCACCGTAACGCCGCCGAATTCCTGCAAATGTCTCAACTATTTTTTGAGCCGAAGCTGATTCCACATCTAAGCTAAAACGCTGTTTGAGAAAAGCTACTACTCGATACCAAGTGATATCTGAAATTTCTTTACCCATCTCGCGCTGATAAATCTGTTTCAGGTGGCGATACTTCGCTGAATATACTTTTGTTGTCACACTACCTCCGTACTACTATTTAAGTTGGTCAAAAATTAACTGGACATCCGGTTATGCCAAGGTATTTGATATAGCCCTGAGTCTGATTCGAGGTATTTGATATAGTCCTGAGTCTGACGACTATCAATAACCTTGGAAAATTGATTTTGGACGGGCTTTACTAGCCAAGATTTATCGGCTATAACCACGTAATAACAAGGTTTGTCAGCTTTCAAGACATACTGACACTTTCTCGTTTACCCCCACGAATACGCCCCAGTCAGCCTAGTTAGAGCATTCATGTATGGAAAAAATTTCTCGCTTGGAGTTAGAACAAACTCAACTGTATTGAGTTCTTAGTTATCTCTGCTGTGTGCTGTTTATATAAGCTCGGCACTTCGTAGCAGCGTCTTAGCACTTTGTCCCGATTGAGCTTTAAGTCAGCGCTCTTAGACTGACGCGGTAAAGGACGGAAATAATATTGTGTGTGTTTGATACTATCGCTGCTATAGAGATAGCGATAGAGAGCGCCATCGATACTGTAGGTTTTGGATTTGCTTAGGAGGGTTACGCATCCTACAAGCTCTTTATCAATCATCATTTTTATCTCCCGCGACACACGCGCTCGTCAAGCTTGCACCCAGGAAGACCGCTATAGAGGCGATGGCGCTTCCTTCAAAAATCTTCGCGTTGTAAATCCATGTGGGTTGATATTGGTCGCCTCTACTTTCTTCAATGCGGTCAAACCCGTGACAAAAGATAGAACCAACTACCATAAAACTAGTAGTTAGTAAGCTCAGAATTGCTACTTCTGATGCTGCATCGAGTATGAATGAGTTAATCTTTTTACGCCAAGTCTTCACGCGGCGAATGTGCATTACTGGCTTTTGTTCTAGATATGAATGCCACTCTTCATTAGTAAAATTCAAGGGCTTGGAATCACAATAATCGTGTTCGTCAAGTAGTTCGCCCACTGCTTGTATTGCATCGCCTAGCATCACATCTGGAGAGTATTCTAGTTGTCTGAATTCTTCCGAATCTCGAATTTCTCTGAGCCAGCGATCTATTGCTTCTAACCTTCGTAATTGGTTTTGGTGGAGCATAAATCCTTATCCTTCTTTTTGTTTATTTCTGTGGACTTTGAATTGCTTACAAGCCCACTCAAAGCTGTAGTTGAGAGTGTCTGCAACCGCAAGCATTCCTCAAGATTCATTGCTTGCAGGATGCTTGCGTCTACAGTCTGTGTCCATCTTTTGAAAGCGACAGTTGCCCAAGTTCCATTGATTTCTGAGATTTGCCACCAAACTGAAAAAGGCAACTTTTTAATATCGATATCCATACTTGGTCTATGTAGTTTTCAAGGTTCAAACACGCACAATTACCACGACCGCAGATATAAAGCGGCCGCTATGCAGATGTGCTGATAAATAGCGAAAATTAGTGGTCAAAGTCAGCGCTTGCAAGCCTTGCAACCCTCGAAAGGAAGTCGCCTTAGCGTTTTGCACTTGGGTCTTACTTGCGTCTGCCTTAAGTTATTGACGTATCGATAACCTTGACACTAATATATTAATAGATAAGTTCTGAACTTGTCAACTAAGTTCGGAACTGCTTAGAACCAGCTGCTTTTTGACAAGTTTTGATGTTAACTGAAAATGTCGGAATATATCAGAACTTTTCTAATATAATGGCAACGTCAAAGGCAAAAGTAACTTTTACATGCAGTCCTGAGTTAAAAGAAAAACTACAAGAATGGGCGGACAGCGAAAGCCGAACGCTATCAAATTTAGTTGAACTGATCACCCAACAAGCAGTAACAAACCATGAAAACAAAGTGAGCAACAAGTAATATGATTAACGCTTACCAACCGGACATCACAGCACAACTAGACGATATAGACGAGCGCTTAGAACAATTGGGTGATGAATTAGACATTATCCCCACAATACAAAACGGTATGAGGCGGGAAGGCGCAAACAATCAACAGATTTAGCGTCTCTCATACACAAATCCCCACTAGTGGCAACTAGAGGGGATGCGTACCAGAGGAGACTGGATTTTCATTAATTTTTTTGTCATAACGCGGGTAACTCCGAACTGAAAATGTCCTGCAAGACTTTTCGGAACCGCGACCGCACTACTATAGTAATCAACTTTGCGGTCGCCGTGCAAGGAGTTATCCGAAATCAACACAAAATTTCGGAATGTTACAAAATGAAATCTCAAAGCGTAGACAGTGCGATCGCGAATCAGGCATTAGCAGCATATAGAGCAACCCACGGCTACGAACCTTCATTTACCAAGCTTTACTGGTGTGTGGCAAACAAAGTGGGTGTTTGCGAGGCTTTACTAATTCAAATCATTGAAAGCTGGTGTATTGCGAACGCGAAGAATAACAAGCGCGGATACTTACACAATGAGGAATGGTGGACTAGTGCTACTTACAGCGTATGGGCAGAAAGATATCCTTCACTGGGTACACAGAAAAGTATCCAAAAAAGGTTATTAGCTCTAGAAAAACTTGGTTATGTGATTGCCTGTCAGCCCAGGAAGAAAGAAGGCAGTAGCGCCAAATTCTATCGTGTGGATGCCGTCAAAGTAGGAGCATTGATTCTTCAGGGTCTATCCGTGGTCACTAATAGTGACGATGTAAATAATACGAGATTATCCGTGGTCACTAATAGTGACGATGTAAATAATACGAGATTATCCGTGGTCACTAATAGTGACGATGTAAATAATACGAGATTATCCGTGGTCACTAATAGTGATGGGGTAGTCACTAATAGTGATGGGGTAGTCACTATTAGTGATGTCCCACCCCCTTTAAAGTCAGTCGCAGAACAGCTTTCAGCGTCTTTATTAGATTACAGAAATAAATTACCTCAATCGATCACTGGAGAGACGGAGGAAAAAGAGGAAGAAGAAAGGAAAGAAACTGACCAAGAAAAAGCACTTCCAGATAATCACTACGCTCTTAAAAAAGAGAAAGTCTCTGCAACTAACGAGAAATCCACTCATGAGGATCTAAATTCCGGCGCGGCGCGTGAGAATCATTCTCAAATCTTGGTTTTCAGTGATGACCCAGTTAAAGAAGTGGATTTCCTGCTTTACTATCTGACCTATCAGCGATCGCAGAACAAAGACATTAACAACGTTGCCCCATACGTAGCCGCAGTGCTTTCTAAGAAAGATGAAGGTAGTACAGAGATATTTTGCTTATTTGAGCAATGGAAAGCGGGTTGCAGGAAATTAGAGCGCAAAATTAACAACTTTGCTGATGACCCCGCAGAAGTAGAGAAACAGCGCAAGAAGTATGATTTTCCCAGATGGGAGGCGCGGATGCACGATCACTACTACAGTATGCTCCAGTCAGAGGGACTATCTAAGTTTTGCAAGCATAAAGTATCTGCCAAATGGTACGAATGGGCAAGCGCCAAGTTTCCTGAAAGATTTGTAGATATTCCCGATTGACAAAGCCCTTTCAGGGCTGGGTGTAGGGTGTGGGGTTGAGGGTCAGAATTTAGCCCCATCCCAAGCGCTGCGACCTAATTGTGAAGAAATTTAATGGTTCCATCCCACACCCTACACCCTTCTTTTTTGCGGCTATCTGACTGTAAAAATTTAGACCTAATTGAAATCAAAGATTAATATGTACGCCAGTGACGACAACGTAATTCCTTTTGCCACGACAGCCAATAAGCTTCCACCACAGAGCATTGAATCTGAAGAGGCGATACTTGGGGGCATCTTGCTTGACCCAGTAGCCATAGAACGTGTCCGCGACATTTTGAAGCCGCATCACTTCTATATCAGCGCTCATGGTCGTATATACAACGCAGCCCTTCGACTTAATGCCCAAGAACTGCCCACAGATTTGTTGATGATCACGAATTATTTAGCTGATAATAGTTTATTAGAAATTATCGGCGGTCGAAACAAATTAGCATCGCTGGTTGACTCTACGGTATCAGCAGTTAACATTGATGCGCTGGCAGGTCTGGTTGTGGAAAAATGGAAGCGCCGGGAACTAGGTAGACTGGGAAACCTTGCAATCGAATTGCAGCACAAATCCAATGAAGAAACGCCCTTAGAGGAAGCCTTCTCACAATTACAGGACTTGATCTATGAGTTGCAGCGTTCCTCTGACACTGCGGGAGCCAGCCACATAAGAGATGTGATTGTTGATTTGTTTCAGGATATTGAAGACCGCAGCCAAGGTAAGGTATTACCTGGGATTCCCACGGGCTTTTATGATCTTGATGCAATGACTTGCGGATTCAACCGCAATGATTTAGTCATCGTTGCAGGTCGTCCGGCGATGGGGAAATCAGCGTTGGCGGCTCAGATAGCTTTTTATCTAGCGTCTGCATATCAGTTTCCAGTTGTCGTGTTCAGTCTGGAAATGTCAAAGCTACAGATTGCCATGCGTGCGCTTTCAGGTGAGGCTGGCATAGAAAGCGGCTACTTGAAAACTGGGCGCATCTCTAACAAACAATGGGAACCACTATCACAGGGCATCGGTACACTATCAGAGCTACCTGTTTATTTAGATGACCGTCCAGACCCATCACTGAGCTATATAGAATCTGAGTGTCGTAAAATCATGGCACAAGAGCGCCGTGATTTGGGGTTAATAGTTGTCGATTATCTGCAACTGATGGATGGTAACGGCGGGGGCAACAGAAACCATGAGATAGAAAAGCTCACACGCGGACTCAAGCGTTTAGCGATGAAGTTACAGACCCCTGTTATGTGTCTTTCACAACTATCAAGAGCAGTAGAAAACCGTAATAACAAACGCCCCATGCTCTCAGATTTACGTGACAGCGGCGGGATTGAGCAGGACGCGGACAAAGTAATCATGTTGTATCGTGACGAATATTACGACCAAAATACGCAAGAGAAAGGAATTGCAGAGATTATCCTTGCTAAAAACCGTGACGGGGCTACAGGCACAATCCAACTACTGTTTGATGCACACTTAACAAAATTTAAGAACATGGTGCGATCTCCGTCAGCACAAAGCGGCTGGGATTAAAAGCATGGTCAGAGAAACGTTGCTTAACCAGCATGGTTAAGCAACACGAGTGTTGCCCTAACTTACTTTGAATATGAAAGCCTGACTTCTCAAGCCTTTTGAGAGCCAATGCTGACTATCGCTATTGCTCGGTCGATGCTCTAACTTTACCTTTAGTGCCACCATCGTGCCACATCCTGGATAGCACAATTAACTTCTGCCATTGCTTTATGACCACCTAGCGCAAAGATTGTTGGAAGTATTGCTTGCATATCTTGCAGCAAATCCTTTCGAGTGCGGAGTGATAGCCTGTGAAGTGAATCTTGCCATAAATGAAAAAGTTGGGATTGTGGCATTTGGGCCAGTTTGTCAGCTAATGCACTCAGGGTTTTGGCGCGACTATAGTCAGGCTGAATTTCTCTGGCGGTAGCGAGTGCCTCTGGTAATAATTCCGGTGGCAGTTTGTCAGCTAAGGCACTCAGGGCTTTGGCGCGATTATGCTCAGACTTAATTTCTCTAACGGCGATGAGTGCCTCTGGTAATACTGTTGGTAGTTTGTCAGCTAAGGCACTCAGGGCTTTGGCGCGACTATAGTCAGGCTGAATTTCTCTGGCGGTAGCGAGTGCATCTGGTAATAATTCCGGTGGCAGTTTGTTCGCCAAGGCACTCAGAGCAATGACGCGATGTCTCTCAGACTGAATTTCTCTGGTGGCAGCAAGTGCCTCTGGTAATAATTGGGGTGGCAGTTTGTTAGCTAAGGCACTCAGGGTTTTGGCGCGATGATGCTCAGACTGAATTTCTCTAGCGGCAGCAAGTGCCTCTGGTAATAATTGGGGTGGCAGTTTGTTAGCTAAGGCACTCAGAGCATTGGCGCGATGATACTCAGACTGAATTTCTCTAGCGGCAGCGAGTGCCTCTGGTAATACTGATGGCAGTTTGTCAGCTAAGGCAATCAGAGCATTGGCGCGATGTCTCTCAGACTGAATTTCTCTGGCGGCGGCGAGTGCCTCTGGTAATACTGATGGCAGTTTGTCAGCTAAGGCACTCAGAGCTTTAGCGCGATTCTCCCCAGACTGAATTTCTCTGGCAGCAGCAAGTCTCTCTGGTAATAATTGGGGTGGCAGTTTGTCAGCTAAGGCACTCAGGGCATCGACGTAATCCTCCCTAGACTGAATTCCTCTGGTGGCAGCAAGTGCCTCTGCGAATAATTCCGATGGCAGTTTGTCAGCTAAGGCACTCAGAGCTTTAGCGCGATT
>NZ_JBIQNW010000062.1:24638-32498 GCF_047228265.1 Nostoc sp. UIC 10607
GTGATGGCAGTTTGTCAGCTAAGGCACTCAGAGCTTTAGCGCGATTCTCCCCAGACTGAATTTCTCTGGTGGCAGCAAGTGCCTCTGCGAATAATTCCGATGGCAGTTTGTCAGCTAAGGCACTCAGAGCATTGGCGCGATGATACTCAGACTGAATTTCTCTGGCGGCAGCGAGTGCCTCTGGTAATACTGATGGCAGTTTGTCAGCTAGGGCACTCAGGGCTGTGGCGCGATGTCTATTAGGCTGAATTTCTCTGGCGACGGCGAGTGCCTCTGGTAATACTGATGGCAGTTTTTTAGCTAAGGCACTTAGGGCTTTGGCGCGATGTCTATTAGGCTGAATTTCTCTGGCGACGGCGAGTGCCTCTGGTAATAACTCCGGTGGCAGTTTCTCAGCTAAGGCGCTCAGGGCATGGGCGCGATGTTTCTTAGACTGAATTTCTCTAGCAGCAGCGAGTGCCTCTGGCAATACTGATGGCAATTTGTCAGCTAAGGCAATCAGGGTATCCGTGCGATGTCTCTTAGACTGAATTTCTCTGGCGGCAGCGAGTGCCTCTGGTAATAACTCCGGTGGCAGTTTGTCAGCTAAGGTAATCAGGGCATAGGTGCGGTTATACTCAGACTTAATTTCTCTAGCGGCAGCGAGTGCCTCTGGTAATACTGATGGCAATTTGTCAGCTAAGGCGCTCAGGGCTTTGACGCGGTTATACTCAGACTGAATTTCTTTGGCGGCAGTGAGTGCTTCCGGTAATACTGATGGCAGTTCGTCAGCTAAGGTAATTAGGGCATAGGCCCGGTCATACTCAGACCGAATTTCTCTGGCGGCGGCGAGTGCTTTTAAGAACGCTAGTTCTTTTAGGTCTGGTGGTAAACAATTCACTAGCTTTGTAAGCAAGCA
Organism: Nostoc sp. UIC 10607; assembly: GCF_047228265.1. Lineage (NCBI taxonomy): Bacteria > Bacillati > Cyanobacteriota > Cyanophyceae > Nostocales > Nostocaceae > Nostoc > Nostoc sp. UIC 10607. The sequence continues at coordinate 25,537 of NZ_JBIQNW010000062.1, forward strand.
AGCTTTTAGATCGGGATTCGAGCTTTGCAGAGCATAAGCTAGTCCTTGTTCTGGTGTCCACACATTTTTTCTGATCAATGCAATCAGCAGTTTTACAGGTAAATTAGCTGCCAAACTATTAAGGGATGCACTAATCAAAGCATAACGGCACTGTAGTCCAACAATTTTGGGTAGGGCTGGCTCAGTCCAATTCAATTCTGCTAGTTCCCAAGCACGATTAATATCTGTTAAATAACTTGCTGTCTGTGCCAGTCGCTCTTGGGCATAGTACCAGCCATTAGTTCCTGTCTGCGTCTCTTCTCGCAATAACTGGTGAATTTCTTCTATCTGTCCAGCCTTCTCAAAATGCCAAACTAGATGTTGATGGATATAACCATCATTAGGCAGGGTATGCCATAAACAATTTTGGGTTTTTTGTCGGTAGTTCTCCAAAAAAGTAGCGTGAGCATGAGCAAGAGTCATACCTAACCCTGGTAAATTACCTTGACGCTTAGGTGTTGGAGGAGACGTTAACAAATTGCGTGCTAAATCATGGAATAGATCATGCAGACGATAAGTCAGTGTCCCGTCAGCTAGAGGGACACCAGGTAATAGTAGGGCTTTACTTTGCAAGTATCGGAGTGTATCGGAAGCGTCCCGCTCATCTGACTTATTCCAAAGTGTTGCCGTCATACTAGGAGTAATAATTGCATCTTCAGGTAACACCCCCAGCCAAGTGAAATTTTCTTTTTCCTCTTTTTTTAATCGCTGTATGCTCAAATTCAATGATGCAGTTAAGCTAAGGCGTTTTAAAGAAGCTTCATCATTAGTATCTCTAGCTTCAAGATCATCAAATGTTTTTAACCGAGCAATTTCTTGTTGAATATCCTGTAATAGAATTTTCCAAAATATACCACTTCCAATCTGTGCCGCTGCTAGTTCTAATGCCAAGGGAAGGTAGCCAACCGCTTTCGCTAAAGTTTCTGCTGATTGATGTTCTTCACCAGTTAGGTCACGTTCTAGTTTTTTGGTTAGCAATTCCATTGCCTGCTCTGGTTTCATCACATCTAGGCTGTAAGTACTGGCTCTCAGTGTTTTAGCGATCGCCGTCTCGCGGGTTGTAACTAGCACCTGACAACGATTTCCACCCACGTTAAATGCTGGCGCATCCTCCGTGTTCCAAGCATCATCTACTATTAATAAAACAGCTTTGTCATACAGCAAAGTCCGAAGATGGCTAGAAGTAGTTTCTATGCTAGTGGCACGAAAGTTGTAATCCCCTAAAGCTTGTACCCAACCGCTTAATAGGGAGAGAACATGAGGTTGTTGACCTAAAGTTGCCCATAGAATGCCATCACAAAAGTGATCTTGTACTTGTCTATCATGTGCCAGTGCAGCTGCTAAAGTAGATTTGCCTACAGAACCTAAACCGTGAATGGCAGTGATCACCAAAGTGCCAGCATTCGATGATGACTTTGTTAGGAGGCGAGTCTTTAAGTCCTGACTGAACTCTGGCCGCTCTACAAAATGTTGTGGTAAGGGTGGCGCTTGTTGAGGATTTAACTTTACCCGTTCCCCTTCGGACGACTCTAGTCAGTTGAATGTAATACTGTGACCACTGCCACCTTGAATCACTGGAGCATTAGTGCCGATAGCATTGTTCTGTTGTGCTTCTCCTCCATAAATATTCTGAACATTCTGACCTGGAATTTTATCTATGTTTATCTCTTGCTGAATCTCATCAACTAGTTTTTCTACCTCTTGGGCAAAATTCGGGTCAGATTTCATCACTTCCTGTAAGTAGACAGCAACCTTATCTAAATCTGCTGAGGAGCCTTTTTCTGCTTCTACAAAAGCAGTTGCAGCCTCCTGATTGACTCGGAACTTGTTCCAAATATTGTTACGCAGCACTTTTATCTTAGCAAGAGTTGCTTCTGTGAATTTCTCAATTGTCGTTTCAAAGACTTTGGTAAAAACAAGCGTGGCGATCGCACCAGCAGTTAATGGCTCCATGTACTAACTATTCAGGTAGTGTTGTGTTCCATTGATAACACATGGTTCCTGTTGCATCCATAATCAAGGTAATTAAAGGTGATAGCTATCGTTTCAATTAATGGATGTGCGGCATTACACCTTTAGGGTTAGACGTGTAATGCAGACCCAGTTGTTTTAAATCGACTTTTAAACAGCAAATTTTTACCGCCGTCGTCTAAGATTAGGATTTGTCCCCAAACGTTTCTCAACCCGTTGAAGCTTGGCATTACTCCAATCAGTATTCTGCAAAATTTTCTGTAGAGACTCGGTAGTTTCAATAGGAGTAGGGATTGGAAAAATATGTGAATAAAACCAAAACAGAATAAAAAATGAGATCGGAGAGACAAGCCAGATTCTAATAGCTCTAGTCCAACCTTTAACGACCGATTCCGCGTCTTTTTGGTTCAATAGAGATATTCCCGTCTGAATCTCGTTCAATTGTTCTTGTAACGGTTGGCTCAATGTCTCTGGTTGCCTGGGGGAGATATTGTTCAAATTCTCGGAGAGTTTGGTTAAGCTCGTTAATTGCTTGAGTTGTTGCTGAGACGTTAAATTTAATGCGCTCAAGGCTGTCCCTAGCTGATTGCAACTGGTCGCTAGATTTTTGATATTCTCCGTGTGGTCGGCTTGAATCTTCAATTGCTCCGCCGTCAGTTGACTCCATTCGTTTAGCTCTACCTGTAAATTTTCAAATAACAACTTCCAATCATTTGGTGCAGTTTCTGTCAGTTGTGCCAAATAACCGATGTACTGCACTAACCGAAATGCTGGGTCATCTTGTTTCATCCCAGAATCAAGCGCAAACCGCAAGACTTTCGCTTGAAACTCAGGCGGTTTTTCTGACAGCAACCTATCTAAATGAGATACTGCACCATTCCCGTTACCATTACTTACAGCCATTACTCTAACCCCAACTGTACAGCCGCCTTAGAAAACTCAGTTTCAACCGCATCAATCCAGCCATAAACTCTCGATTGATTGCTCAAACTAAAATCCTCATGCTCTAGAGCTTCCCGGAAGGTAAGATCCTTCGAGTCAACGAGGTCAAAAATATCGTCATATAACTCAGGCAATAACAGTTCAATCGCCCCTAATGCTTCAATAGCCTGCTTCACCTTAGAATTGTTGTAGCGAGTGAACTTGTGTTCATCACCCCAGTAAAGATTTTTCACAACAACATAATCAACTTTGTCGCCGCAGAAATCCATCAGCCGTTTTAACTGCAACAGACTATCCTTGACTCGACCCAGCACCGATACCATCGTGATGCGATAACCCAAACGCTGGGCATTTTGGAAAAGAAAAATATCCTTCGCCACCGATTCAAAATATTCTGCTGCCCCAGCAGGCAGATCCACCAAAGAAACTTGAGGAGAAAGACGCTTTAAGTCATCCTGCAAAGCATCAGCACCACCACGCTGATTTAGTTTGAGCGTTTGTACCCCAGGAGCGACTTTGTTGTAATGACGATAAAGCTGAGGATTAGACTGGTCACACTCATAAGCAATGCAGTTGATATTTCTGTGGCGGTAAATGTCGAGTAGGATTCTAGCCACCACACTTTTACCAGTACCGCCCTTATCCCCAGTCACCAACACCAAGCGTCCAAGAGTTTTTGGTTGTTCAGTTGCCTTTTGTTCCTGAACTTGGTCAGCCGATTGTTTAGGTTTGACTACCATCTACAAATCCTCATCGTTTATTATTTCAGGCACAAAAGCAAGGCGAGAGGGATTTTGATTATCTGGAGCTTTAACATCAGAGGTATTTTTAGCCGTTTTAGGAGTTTTAGAAGTTGTTGATTTTGATGAAGCGGGTTTTGATTTAGGTTGTGATTGAGACTGAGGTTTGTTGGGAGATTGAGTATTGCTTTCTGTAATCTCAGGATTCTCGTGAACTACTGGCTCATCAATAACTGGTGTACTAGTATTCTCAAGACTTGGAGTAGTAACTGACTTTTTGCGAGTAGACCGACGAATATCGTTAAGTAAATAACGGATACGTTCAGGACTGATGTTGATATCCAAAGGGGCTAAAGTTTTAGACACTTCCTCATAGCTATAGCCGAGACGAAGCACCCGCTCAATTTGACGGCGCATCTTTTTAATAGCTGCTCGTGCTGGGATATCATCTAATTCCTTAGCACCCAAAGCGCGTAGAGCATCAAGAGCGTCTGGAATCTTTGACTTAGGAATATTGTCTTTAGCCACAAGAGTAAAAATCAAACTAATGTTTATGTTTAAAACTTTACTTTAACAGAGAGCATCTATCTAAAGACAGGTAATTATCAATGCAACAAATAGTTAAGAAACAGCAACAGATATTAACGTAATTGGTTGAACAGTGATTACTCAAAGCGTGTAAGATAACTCACGAACAGTTAATCAAAAATAAATCACACACTCATCATTAATAATTAGCCATACTGTAATTTACGTCAACTCGTTAGTAATATCATCGTGGTGGTAGCCGCAGATTACGCACTTTGTCCCCTAGCGGGTTGTTCCCCTAATCCTTCTGCCTACCCGAAAGACTGGTTAGGAGCAAGCCATGCCTAGCACTGCGTGCTGTCGTCGCTACGCTCGACTCGGCAGGCTTGCCAAAGGGGGAAGTGTCCCCGCTTTGGAAACCCCCTCAAAAAGTTTCATTACGTCTAGTTTGACTTATGCCCAAAGCTTCTTCTCAATCACTTGTCCGCACCAAAATGTTGCAAGTGCGATTCAGCCCAATTGAATACGAGATGATTCGCTCAAAAGCGGAAGATACGAGCATGAGTTTGGCAGAATTAACAAGACGTTGTATATTACTGCGACCAATCCCACCACCACCGCCGCGATTGGGCAGAGTTACAGTGGATACATACCTGGAACTGTCGCGCATCGGCAACAATATCAACCAACTAGCCAAAGCCACCAACACCGCCATTAAAATGCAGTTGCCACCGCCAGCATCACCAGAACTTCTACAAGAACTCTTAGAACTGCTACGACACTGCCAACAGGAAATAGCCAATACCTTCATCGAAGAATCGGACGAGGAAACTGATGATTGGCAACCAGACTAAAGGGCGAGGATTCCGTGGACTGCTGAATTATTTGGAGTCTCAGAAAGATGCCAAACTCATTGGTGGCAACATGGGCGGCAATAACGCCCGTGCCCTGGCCAGAGAATTCAAAATCTCTCGACAACTAAACCCAGAAGCTGACCGTGTAGTGTACCACGCATCATTATCACTACCAGAAAACGAGCGACTAGACGAACCAACCTGGAATGAACTTGCTAACCGCTATCTCGAAGAGATGGGCTTTGACAGCAACCAGTACGTAGTCTACAGACACAGCAATACCGAACACGACCACATACATATTTGCGCCAGCCGCATTCGGTTAGATAACGGGAAGATTGTACATGATAGCTGGGATTACAAGCGTAGCGAAACCATTATCCGGCAGCTAGAACTAGATTACGGCTTACAACAAACCCAGAGTAGCCACGAGAAATTATCGCGTAATCCCAGTATTGGACAACAAAAACGGCTAGAAAGAGAACACGAAGAATATATCAATGGTGAGCGCCTTACACCACAAGAGCGCCCTATTAAGCAACAACTCCAGGAACTAATCGACCGCGCCACAATAGACAAACTAACTATGCCCAAACTGGTTGAGCGGTTGCAACTACAAGGTGTAGAAGTTCGTCACGGATTAACGCGCAACGGTAAAAGTAAGGGCATTTCGTACTCGTGGAATGACCAGAAATTTAGCGGCACATCTTTGGGGCCTGCCTACACATTCCCAGGTTTACAAAAACATAAGGGGATTGACTACCAGCCCCAACGGGATGACGAGCATATTGAGCATCTGTTGAAAAATCCTAAAGAGCAAGCAGTGGAGAGCCAAAGATTCATAAATACAATCGCTGACTTTATTGAACAGTCAGTAGTTGAATCAGCCTTGGTTGAAACGTTACCACAATTAACAGAACAACTGTCTGCGTATCAGCAGCAGCTAACTAATAATAAAACCACATTTGACGACCTGGAAACCGCGATTGTTGATGAAGAGCAACAACTGTCATCACCAAAAGCTGTGGATGCAATCTCTAACTTTATCGAACAGTCAGTAGTTGAATCAGCCTTGGCTGAAACGTTACCACAATTAACAGAACAACTGTCCGCGTATCAGCAGCAGCAAGAAGCAGGAAAAACCGCATTTGACGACCTGGGAGCCGCGATTGTTAATGAAGAGCAACAACTGTCATCACCAAAAGCTGTGGATGCAATCTCTAACTTTATTGAACAGTCAGTAGTTGATGATGCCTTGGCTGAAACGTTGCCACAATTAACAGAACAACTATCTATTTATCGGCAACAACTCTTTCGAGCTAAAACTGCATTCAATGACTTTGAAACAGCGTTGACGACTGAGTTGCAATCCCACGCAGAGAAGAAAGCAATTTTGTCAATCTCTGATTATATTGAGCAATCAGCTATCGAGTCAGCTTTAACTGAAACAGTATTAGGATTAACAGAGCAACTATCTCAATATCGGCAGCAACTCCTTGGAGCTAAAACTACATTCAATGACTTTGATGAAGCATTGACGGCTGAGTTGCAATCCCATGCAGATCAGAAAGCCATTTTATCAATCTTTGATTATATTGAGCAATCAGCTATCGAGTCAGCTTTAACTGAAACAGTATTAGAATTAACAGAGCAAATTTCTCAATACAAAGAGCAACTAGTTCAAGATAAAACTACATTCAGTGACTTTGATGAAGCAGTTACGGCTGAGTTGCAATCTCACGCAGAAAACAAAGCTATTTTATCAATCTCTGATTATATTGAGCAATCAGCTATCGAGTCAGCTTTAAGCCAAGCAGTATTAGGATTAACACAGCAAGTTTCTCAATATCATCAGCAGCTACTTGAAGCGAAAACTACATTCAATGAC
>NZ_JBIQNW010000063.1:0-32146 GCF_047228265.1 Nostoc sp. UIC 10607
TTCTTTGTACAAGCACTACTGGCTGATTCTCAGTCTCGCCCGTCTTTGCTTCCTAAATATTAGGCCTGAATCCTTACTAAAAAATATAGAGAATGCGCTTAATGCTGCATCGCTCATTTGATAGCGTTTGTTTTTACCTGTTCGCTTATCAGGTAAATCTTTCAGGATTGACTGAAAGTATTGTACTATTTCGTCAAAAATTCCTGGCTGATTCAAAAAAGCTCCTACGTTCGCGAGTATTGAGATAGAAAAACCATACCGAACTCCCAGCTATTGTAGCGATCGCCTTTCGGAAAAACTTTTTGGTTTACTGAACTTGGGTTATTACGCCATCTTGTGATCCCTCAATCATCTGCCTCTGACCGCTCAATGCAGATTGTTAGTTGTTGTGCTAAAACCTGAACATGAGGTTCACTCATCATTGTGACATGGTCACCAGGAACAAGGTAGATATCCAGAGGTTGAGCAGAAAACTTGTCCCAACCCATTCCTAGTTCTTCTTTTAAAGTTTCAGAGTTTGCATGACTAACAGCATCAATCTCCTCGCTAGCCCGGAAAAATGTAATCTGAGCAGGATAGACTGTTTGTGGCATATAAACAGAACCCGTTTGAAAGTTAGTTTTGAAAACCTGGATTAAACCGCGAGCTTGCTTAATTCCAACATCGGGAGCCAGGAAATCGACCATTTGTAACTGCTGTTTGAAATAGTTCAGTTGCTCATCTGGAGCAAGAACTTTGAGAGCTTCGTCGGATACGTTTAAGCTCTTTCCGTAGAAGGTTTCGACTAGGCTGGCAATCTTCTTCATCCATCCAGCATCATCAATGCCATCAATATCTAGTTCATCCGTTCTATAACCAGGTCCACCAGCATCCAAAAGGGCAAGTAGAGCGACCTCATATCCCCGCTCGTGTAATTGAGTCGCCATCTCAAAAACTACTCTACCGCCAAAGGAATGACCGCCCAAAAGGTACGGTCCAGAGGGTTGAATCGACTGTATTGCTTGAATGTAAGAAGCTGCTATATCCTCGATTTGTGTGTGCGGCTTTGATTCCCCGTCAAGACCAAGTGATTGCAACCCATAAAATGGTTGCTCTTTACCTAAATGATGCGCCAGGTTGTACAAGTAGATGGTATTGCCACCCGCTCCAGGCACGCAGAAGAAAGGTCGCTTAGAACCATTAGGCTGAATAGGTACTAAAGGAGACCAATTTAAAGCATCTATCGGCTGGCGGAGAATAGTCGCTAGTTGTTCAATAGTTGAGTTTTGGAAGAGTGTCGCCAAGGGGAGATTTTTCTTGAATTGCTGCTCAATCCGTGCCATCAGTTGTACAGCTAAAAGAGAATGGCCACCGAGGTCAAAGAAATTATCTTTTACTCCAACAGGGTAGACTTTCAGAACTTCTGCCCAGATTTGGGCCAGTTTCTGTTCTACGATGTCAAGGGGCGGGACAAAGCTACCTTGCATAGCGAGGTTATTTGTATCAGGTGCTGGCAGGGTAAGGCGGTCTACTTTACCATTAGGAGTTAGGGGCAAGGACTCCAGCATGACAAAAGCAGATGGCACCATGTAATTTGGCAGCTTTGTTTTCATAAATTGCCGCAACTCGCTGATTGTAGGTGCTGACTGGTTTTGTGGCACGATGTAGGCGACTAAGCGTTGAGCCCCAGGAGTGTCAACTTTGGCTGTGACCACAACTGAGTGAACTGATGGGTGTTGACTCAGTACTGCTTCTATCTCGCCTAATTCGATGCGGAAGCCGCGAATCTTTACTTGATTGTCGATGCGTCCTAGGTATTCAATGTTGCCCGACGGTAGATAACGGGCTAAATCCCCAGTTTTATACAGACGATTTAATTTTGAATTTTGCGGAAATTTGCCAGGAGGGTTTCCCTCCGTAGCAAACTTTCCAAGACGAATTTTGAATTTTGAATTTTCAAAGGGGTTGGGGATGAATTTTTCAGTTGTCAACTCGGGGCGGTTGAGGTAGCCTCGCGCTAACCCAGCGCCTCCGATGTGTAACTCTCCTGGTACGCCAATCGGCACTGGTTGGAGATTGCTGTCTAGAATGTAAACTTGCGTGTTGGCGATCGCACGACCAATAGATATTTTCTCGTCATCTCCAGTACATTTTGCAATTGTGGCACAAACAGTAGCCTCCGTTGGCCCGTAAGCGTTGAAGAAGTTTCTCCCAATAGACCATTGCTTGATTAATTCAGCAGGACAAGCTTCTCCGGCTACAATTATTGTTTGCAGTGCCGGAAGCTCCTCCACGGGTATAACTGCTAACGCCGATGGTGGTAGTGTGATATGGGTAATAGAATAATCACGTAATCGCTCAATTAACGGCTTCCCTGGCAATAGAGAGTCTTTTGTTCCCAGGTATAGGGTTCCACCTGACCTCAGCGCCATTACGACTTCCCAAATAGAAGCGTCAAAACTGAAGGAGGCAAACTGGAGAATGCGACTATCCGAAGTCAAGCCAAAAGTTTGAATCTGAGCTTGAGCTAAGTTGCATAGTCCCTTATGCTCAACCATGACACCTTTCGGTCTACCTGTAGATCCTGAAGTATAAATTACATTAGCTAGATGAAAGGCTTTGGCTTCACTAGTTGGGTTATCTTGATTGTTTTGGGCAATTTGTGACCAGGTTTCATCTAACAAGATAAGTTTTGCTTGATGCTCAGGAAGTCTGTCAAGAAGTCGTTGCTGAGTTAACAGTAACGAAATTTGAGCATCTTCTAGCATGAAGCTCAATCGGTCTTGGGGATACTCTGGGTCAAGTGGTAGGTATGCTCCGCCTGCTTTGAGAATCCCTAACAGTCCTACCACCATATCTAAAGAGCGTTCTACACAAATGCCGACCAGTACCTCAGGACTTACACCCAAAGAGCGCAAGTAGTGTGCCAATTGGTTCGCACGACAATTCAACTGCTCATACGTTAGTTGTTGATCTTCAAACACTACTGCCACCCCATCCGGAGTGCGCTCCACCTGCTCTTCAAATAAAGAATGGATACACTTATCAGTAGGATACTTGACAGCAGTATCATTCCACTCCACGAGTAACTGCTGTCGCTCAACTTCACTCAGCAGGGGCAATTGGGAAATTGGTTGATGTGGATTGGCAACAATCCCAGATAGCAACGTCTGGAAATGATCCACCATCCGCTCGATAGTCTCTGGAGCAAACAAATCTGTTGCGTAAGCTACCATGACCTCAAGACCTTGGGAATGCTCCCATATGTGCCATTCTAGGTCAACACGCGCTGTATTGTACTCCAACTCTAACCGGCTTAGTTCCAGCCCTTTTAGTTGTAATTCTTGGATTGGCGCATTCTGGAGGGCGAATATCACCTGAAACAATGGGTTTTGACTGAGATTGCGCTCCGGGTGTAGTTGTTCCACCAGCTTTTCAAAAGGGAAATCCTGATGAGCATAGGCTCCCAATGCCACCTCGCGAACCTTGGTGAGCAAATCGCTAAAGCTGGGGTTGCCTGAGACATCAGTACGCAAGACCAGATTGTTGACAAAAAAGCCAATTAGTCCTTCGCAACTACTGTGGTTGCGGTTGGCGATGGGAGACCCCACCACAATATCTGTTTGACCTGTGTAGCGATGCAATAATACTTTGAAAGCAGCAAGCATGGTCATGAAAAGAGTCACTTCATGTTGCTGGCTGAGTTTCACTAGCACCTGTTTTAGATTTTGGGGGAGTTTCAGAATTTGTGTGGCACCAGCAAAAGACTGTACTGCTGGTCGGGGGTAATCGGTGGGCAACTGTAGTACTGTAATATCTGCCAACTGTTGCTGCCAGTACTGCAGTTGTTGGATTTGTGTTTGTTCTTGTAACCACTGCCGATGCCAGACAGCAAAATCAGCATATTGAATTGAAAGTTCTGGTAAGGGTGAAGGCTTGCCAGCGACAAAGGCTTCGTAGAGTACAGTCAGCTCCCGATTGAACACTCCGATTGACCAGCCGTCTGATATAATGTGGTGCATAACAAACAGCAGCACATGTTCAGTAGGTGTCAGGTGCAATAGCGTCACGCGCAGCAATGGTAGCTGAGTGAGGTCAAACGGTCGCGAGGCTTCAATGCTTGCCAGTTTGCAAACTTCATCTGAGCGCTTTCCTTGAGGCAGATGTTGCAAGTCGATAGTGGCTACTGTTAACTCAAAAGTGGACACAATTAGCTGCGTCGGCTTTGCATCAATTGTCTGGAAGCAGGTACGCAGGGTTTCGTGACGGCGGATGATTTCATTAAGGCTGCGCGAAAGCGCCAACACATCTAGGCTACCGACAAGACGCAATGCAAAAGGTATGTTGTAGAAAGGATTACCAGGCATCAGCTGGTTTAGGAACCACAAGCGTTGTTGGGCAAAGGGTAGAGGGAATAAGCCAGTTTCTCTACTTTGCGGGCTTATTTCTTTTTTTTCTAAGTTTTCCTGTTTTTTGTTACGTAGTTTTAAGAGAAGTTCTAACTTCTCTGGAGACAAATCTGCGGTTTTTTTAGAGATATTGCTCAAGTGAGTATCCTCTTTGAATTAAAAGATTAAGTATTTTGGTAGTTTTAAAAAGTTTTCGCTATCTTTGAAAGGTTAATTTGGAAATGTCTTTGAATCAGGAGTTTCAAAAGATAGCCGTTCAATGTGGCGAAAAACTTAAGAGACTAAAGTATTGTTGTCTGTTGCATCCTCCTTTGAGAGAACACTCAAGTATTTTTGGCTTTTAGCATTGCTTTTACTTGGTCATCGTCAAGTTCTTCTAACTGAGCCAAGATATCGTCATCTGTTTGCTCAATTAGTCTCTGTACTATCACACTAGACAGTTGTGCCACCGTTGGATTCTCAAACAAGCTACGCAACGGCAACTCCAACTGAAACACATCTTGCACCCTGGAGATCAACTGAGTCGCCAGCAGCGAATGTCCTCCCAACTCAAAGAAATTATCATGTATGCCTATTTGTGGGACGCTCAACAGTTGTTGCCAGATACTAGCAAGCTGACGTTCAATCTCCGTCCGTGGCGCTACCCACTTACTTGCGCCAGAGCGTCCTTGGCTATCCTTCGTTTTCAGTTGCTCTCGGTCAATTTCCCCTGTGTCTGTTAGAGGCATCTGTTGCAGTCCGACAAAATCGCAAGTGCTCTTAGTACCAAAGCGATCACGCACCATCAATTCCGTGAAGCTAGCTTTTGAGGAATCGTTGTTGCTCGCAGTGAAATAAGCAGTTAACTTCTGTATAGCATAAGACTTGCTGTCCGTGTATCGTTGAATGTTTCGATTGCTACCATCTAAACCCACAATTAGGTGTGCCTGATTGCGATACAAAGCTGCGAGCAAAGAACTTAATCCTTGCTGTTTTGAGATGATATGGTAGCCCATACCCAAAGCTGCATCGCGGGCATATTCCGGATTTCCCTGACTCATGCCCAAGTCATCCCACAGCGCCCAGTTAAAACAGTAAGTCTGTTGATGTAAATGATATCGCTGATACAGAGAACAACAATCTAGAAAACTATTTGCAGCAGAATATGCGCTAAAGGTAGCCCCTCCAAATACACTATTTACTGAAGAGAAAGAAATAAATACTGCTTGAGCATTGTTCTTGATCAGTTGGTAGAGCGTCCACGTGCCATGAACCTTAGGTCGCAACATAGAATCGAAAGTCTTTTGAGTTTCCACTGTTACCCAGTGCTTGTCTATGACCTTCCAGTGGTACTCTAAATTCCCTTCCCCTGCTAAATGAATAATCCCTGATAGTGGTTCATTCCAAATTGACTCAGCTTGGGCAACAACATCAACTAAACCATCAAGGTTGCATATATCAACGGCTTTGTAAATAAACTCACCACCCGCTGCTTCAATTGAGAGGTAACTTTTGATACGCTTACCCAGACGTGTTTCCCCGTCAAGATACTTCGACCATTCAGTTCTATTTGGCAACTCTGTTCGACCTACAGTAATGAGTTTTGCATTGTACTCCTTAATCAAAAATTGGCACAGATATGTACCTATTCCACCCAATCCCCCTGTCACCAGATAAATTCCACCTTGCTTGAGGGGAATATCCTGGGTTTGTTGCTGCAACATATCTACTTTGGCAACAGACGAGCAAAGACGCCGACCATTACGATAGGCAATTTCCGAATCGCTTCCCCCAACGCCCAGTTCTCTCTGAATATGCTCTGCATTCACCTCCACAGGCTGAATTTCTAAATCGATATGGCGACATTGCAACCAAGATAACTCTAGAGGAACTGTCTTTAAAAATCCTATAAGCGTAGATTTTTCATAAGCAATCTTGTCAGCGCTTGAGGTGAATTGTGCATGGCTAGAAATCACTTGCAACTCAACCGAATGCTCAAAACCTTGGATTTTTGCCAGAGCTTGTATCAAAAACAGCAGACTGTAGATTCCTTGTTGTTGAGCATCTTCGAGAGCCTCTAAGCTGGAAACTTCCCCAGCATAATCGTCATAAGTCCATAAATGAAGAATTTGGGCGATACGGAAATCATCGGCTTTTAAGGACTCTAGCAGGTGCTCATAGTGCTCGGGTTCATTCGGATTAATGCAATAGGAATCGCGATTTAGCTTGAAGAATTGTAACCCCGCTTCCACAGTGATGTAGGGTTGATTTCGCCGATGGAGTTCTCTACAGATAAATTTTCCTAATCCTAAGCTATCCAGGAAAACCAGGTAAGGACCTGTATGAAGCTGATTCGTGTGGGTTGCTGCTTGTTTAGGACGCCAAATCTTGCGGTAAAACCAGTCGGGAAGAGTATTGGCATTGCCAGTGTTGATGTCAAGCTGTTTGAGAATGTCGTTGAACTCACCAGCTTCAAAAGACTTTCTCAGTTGCTGTCGCTGAATCTTGCCGATGACAGTTTTGGGAATTGCCGACTTTTGAACCGGAACCAGATAGTCTGGATTGACGCCAATCTTTTGAACAACCTGACTGCGGATTTCCTTAATGAGATTGACAACTTCTGCCTCATCAGTGATTGTGGAACTGAAAAAGATTGCCAGTTTATCAGTCTGGTCAAATGCACCCCTCACGGCTACGGCTGCGGTATATGAAAGCTCTACACCAGAAAGCTCTTCCACTGCCGATTCGATTTCATGACTGTAATAGTTGAAACCATTAATAATTATGATATCTTTCTGGCGACCAGTAATGGTCAGACGTCCAGAGCGTAGAAACCCTAAGTCTCCAGTATTAAACCAACCGTCAGAGGTGAAAACTTCCTGGTTGAGTTCCGGATTTTGATAATAACCAGAGGTCACCGTCAGTCCTTTGACTTGCAGAAAACCAATTGTGTTTTCTTCAACTACTTGGTTGTTACTATCTACAATCCGCACCTTAACTCCAGGAATCGGTGCTCCTACTTCCACAAACTTTTGCTTGTCTATCGTCGAGTCGAGCGAAAAGTTGTGGTCAAAAGTCATGGCTGAACTGGTTTCGGACATTCCCCATGCCGGGTGCATGGCAGTTGCAGGCAGTCCTTTTGGAGCTAGCAACTGCAAAAACTTTCTGGCATGTTTGGCAACAATTGCCTCGCCCCCATTCAAAATAAATCGCATCTGTGACAGATCCCAACGACGCAAGCTGATCTCAGATGCCCGGTCGTTGATTAGCCCATAAGCGAAGTTAGGTGCCCAGGTAATCGTGGCTCGATAGCGCTCAATCCAATCTAACCATAACAGTGGATCTTGCAGAACCAATTGAGTGGGAGCATGAATTTGTTGGCAACCGAGATAAACGTCGCGAATATGGAACATCACCAGACCGCCAACATGGTCTAGTCCAAACCAATTTAACGAGATATCTAGGCTTGTAAAATTATTGGCTTGAGCGGTAGCAGCCGAACGGCTTAAAAGAGCGCGATGGCTCTGCATCACCGCTTTAGGAATGCCTGTGCTGCCAGAAGTCAAAAGTAAAATTGCTAAATCTTCTGGCTGGCATTGATACCAATTTCGATCTGGTTCACTCGAGCGCAAGTCATCAACCGTTGCCAGTTGAAAGTTTTGTTTCTTCAATCCCTTTGACCAAGAATGAATTGCCTCTGCTTGGGTTGCACTTGTCAGTAGCAAGGGTCGCCCCAACATCAGCCAAGCATTCTCCAACTTGCGCGTGGCACTATTGTCTTGCGAGTAGGTCGGGGCGATCGCTATCGGTACTGGAACAAAGCCCCCCAGCACACAGCCCCAAAATGCAGGGATGAAATCTTGATTTTGCTCCAACTGAAAAATCACCTTGTCTTGAGGCTTCAAGCCCAGCTTTCTTAATCCCATGAGAATTCGTTGCGCTTCCAGTAGTAAATCCCCATAAGATTGACTTATTTCACTGCCATCGGACTGGATGTAGACGATTCCTTTGGTTGGGCTGTGTTTGGCTACCCGCTCTAGGGCACCTGCTAGAGTCGTCGGGGCATCAGCAGGAAGTCGAAGTGGTTCACCATGACTGATGGCTAGCTTGTTTGACCCCGATTTCTCCTTGAAAGCCTCCCCTACTTGGGCTGTTGTTGCTGCTTGCGAACTCCTTTCAACGGCAGATTGACAGTTAGGAAGCAAATCTGATTTGTGTAGCGACGGCAAGCGAGACACCTGCTCAGTAACTACCACCGCCACCTGCTCAATAGAGGGCTGCTTTTGCAATTGCTCTTCCCATTTTTGCACCAATTCGGAATCAATCACCTCAAGACGAGCTAAAGCTTGTTCGTCCACCTGTCCTGTTGCCAACAGTGGCAATTGAGACAACGGTACATAAGCGCACGGTAGCATATAAGCGGGTAGAAGGGCTTGCAAGTGGGATTGCAGCTGCTTTGGATTGAAGGCTCCTTTTAAAACTACGTAAGCCACCAACTGCGGGTCTTCTATTTCTGTTTGGCGCACTAGCACCCAAGCATCCTCTACAGAAGGAGCCGCCGACAACGCTGCTTCCACCTCCATTAGTTCTACCCGGTAACCTTTGATCCAAGTCTGCCTGATGCTTGAGCCTAGCAGTTCCAGTGTGCCATCGTTTTGACGGCGTCCCAACTCACCTGTCTTGAACAAACGAGCATCGGGGGTCTGTTGGAAAGGATTTTTAACAAAGCGTTGCGCCGTCTTTTCCTCAGGCTGGAGGTAACCGCGAGCCAAACCCGTACCGCCGACATAGATTTCCCCCTTCACCCCGATTGGTACTGGTTGTAAGTACTGATCCAAAACGTAAATCGGTCTGTAAGTCGCATAACCAATTGGTACAGTCTGCCAAGTTCCAAGTTTTTCGCAAGCAAAGTAACTTACCTCTCCAGCTGACTCAGGTAAGCTGTAAAGATTGTGTAGCTCGGCTGTGAAATGCGCTCTAAACGCAAGAGCTACTGACTGATGCATTGGCTCTCCACTGCAAAGAACCAAACGCAATGAATTCAAGCGGGTTACTAAATCCTCACCTGCGGACTCAATAAAAGACGATAGGGCTGAAGGGACGAAACCAACTATACTGACCTTTTGTCTGGCAATCAAGTGCTGCAAGTAGATTGGATCGTCTTGGCTGTTTGCGGCGGCAATTATCAAACGTCCCCCATTAACTAGAGGCCAGAAGATTTCCCAAACTGCTGTATCTTGAGCTAAAGGAGCTTTGTGTAACACAGAATCAGTAAAAGACAGAGCAAAAGTCTGTTGCAGCCAATCCAAACGGTAACCTACCGCACAATGCTCTACTAAAATCCCTCGCCGAGACGAATAGAGAATATAAGCAAGGTTTCCAGGTGTTGCCCCACTTTTTGGGTTCTCCTTGCTTTGTTGTGCAATTTTCTCCGTATCTGAGTTTAAAGAAATTACTGTCGTCTTATGTTTTGGCAAGCGTTCCAACAAATACTGTTGCGTCAGTAGTACCGACACCTTTGCGTCTTCTAGCATAAACGCCAATCGGTCTTGAGGATATGCTGGATCAAGCGGTAAATAAGCGCCACCTGCCTTAAGAATACCCAGCAGTCCCACTACCTGATCTAAGGAGCGCTCCAAACACAACCCAACTAGCACTTCTGGTTTCACGCCCAATGACCGCAGATAGTGCGCTAATTGATTTGCTTTTGTGTTCAACTCGTGGTATATAAGAATTTCATCTTCAAACACCACTGCCACCGCGTCGGGCGTCCACTCCACCTGTGCTTCAAATAACTCATGGATACACAGTTGTTGGGGATGTTCTACTGTTGTATCGTTCCATTCCACCAACAACTTATGCCGTTCGGCACTACTCAGCAGCGGAATATCTGATAGCTTTTGATTGGGATTGACAACAATCCCCTCTAGCAGTGTTTGAAAATGCCCAGCCATTTGAGTGATCGTTTCAGCATTAAACAAATCACTGTTGTATTTCCAAATACCTCTGAGTGGTCCTGTTGCATCAAAAATCGTCAAAGCTAAATCAAAGGCAGCCCCCCTTGATTCGGGAGTTATCGTCTCCACAATTAATTCGTCACTATCCATTGATAATACTTGTAGTCCTTCATTGCGGCGGAAGCGATCCCAAATGAAAGACACTTGATAAAGTGGTGAGCGACTCTGGTCGCGTAGCGGTTGTAGTCGTTCGAGCAGCAGAGGGAAGGGATAGTCTTGATGTACTAGCGCATCTAGCACGCAGGAGCGTACCTGGCACAATAACTCTGCAAATGTAGGATTTTCAGAAAGATCCCCTCGCAAGACAACAGGATTGGCAAAGTAACCAACAATCTTTTCAAATTCCGCAAGGCTGCGACCAGCCATTGGAGAGCCAATCAAAATGTCTTCTTGATTGGTGTAGCGTAGTAAGAGAACTTGGAATGCTGCTAGTACAAGTGTGTAAAGAGTTACACCTTCTTGCTTTGCTAATTCCGCGAGCTTTTGGGTCAGTTGTTCTCCTAGTACGAAAGAGTGAGAAGCACCGTTATAAGTTTGTACTGACGGTCGGTAGCGCGTTGGCAGCTCCAACATTGACAACTCACCAGCTAGTTGCTTCTGCCAATAACCCCACAGTTCATCCCCTTGCGAACCTGTCAGCATTTGGATTGACCACTCTACGTAATCTCTATATTCCAGGTTCTGAAGGGGGAGTACTGCCTCTTTACCTGACTTTATGGCTTTATAAAGTACCCTGAGTTCATTTACCAGTATTTCTAATGACCAGAAATCCACTACTATGTGGTGTGCAGTCATTAACAGAATCGGTTCCTTTTCAGCCGATGTACTTGTTGTAGTGTATCGAATTAATACATTAACGCGCAGTACGGGTTCACATTCTAGGTTGAAAGGGCGATCGCTTTCGCTTGTCAGCCAATTGTTCAAATCATCTTGGCTCCAATTGAAAGCTTCTTGTACGTTAAAGCAGACTTTTTGATGTTCCTGAACCGTTTGTATAGGTTTGCTGTCGTGTGTGGTAAACGTAGTTAAGAGGACTGGATGACGCTCAATTAAGGCTTGAAACGCCTTTTCTAAGGCTTCAATATCTAACTCTGACACCAGACATGCTGCATATGCAACGTTGTAAGCAGCACTATCGGGTGCCAGTTGGTACAAAAACCAAAGTCCCTGTTGACCATAGGAGAGAGAATAACTTTTAGTTGTCTCCCTACGTTTTAACAAAAATTGTATAATTTCTTGCTTGTATTGCTTAATTTGGGTCAATAACTCAGGGGTTAATACATCTTCGGGAGCTTCATAGCACAATTTGTCGCCCTCAACCCACAATTCTATACCTATTGCCGAAAGATTTTGGAGGAACTCTACTAAATTCATAACTCACCTCTAATCCTGCTGTTTTTACTAGATGTAGTTGTGGGTGCACCAAATGCCTTTGAAGTGGAATTAACCTCAAAAAGTTGTTCGCTCACAAGCTTTGTCAAACTAATAACACTCAAACCATCCAAGAATTTTGCTACCGGGATGTCCACTTCTAACTCTGCTCGAAGACGATTCCTGAGTTCGATAACCATTAGGGAATCAAGCCCCATTTGGTTTAAAGGCTCATTGATATTGAGTTCTAATGCGCTCATTCCTAATGCTTTGGCAATCTGCTGTTGAAGGTAAATAATTAATAGTGATTGACGTTTCTCTGTTGAGGCTGTCTTTAATTGGTCTAAAATTTGGGGCAGTTGCGCTGCCTTTTGCTCGGATCGTTCTAATTTCTGGACTTTTGGCACTAACTCAGCGATGAGAGCAGGGTACCCACCCACTCGAAATTGCTCAAGAAACTTCGACCAGTTGATGTGTATGACTCCGACTTGAGCGGTATCTTTTTGTACTAGTTGTTCAAGAATTTCTAGCACCTGCTGCGATTCGAGCGGCTCTACTCCTTGAGCTATCAACTGGGCAAAGCGCCTGTTACCAACAACGTGTGTCATACCTACCGTTGACCACGGTCCCCAATTGATACTTAGCCCTGGCAAACCTAGTAGCTTTCTTAGATGTACCAGAGAATCTAAAAAGGTGTTTGCTGCTGCATAACTACTTAACCCTGAAGAAGTAAATATAGAGGCAGCTGAAGAGAAAAGTACAAAAAAGTCCAAAGGAATATCTTTGGTTAGGGTGTGTAGATTCCATGCACCACTCACTTTGGGTGCAAAAACTTTAGCAAACTGTTCCCATTGATGTTCTTGTAGCAAGCAAGCTTCATAGATACCTGCAGCATGGATAATGCCTCGCAACGGCGGTAGAGATATTTTGATTTGAGTGAGTAAAGAAGTGACTTGTTCTTCTTGTGACACATCAGCTTGGACTACTACAACCTGAGTTCCAATTTCTTCAAGGGCTCTTAGGGTTGCTGTAGCCGCTGAGTTAGGTTTGCTACGCCCTACTAGAACTAAGTGCTTTGCCCCATGCTCTACCAAACATTGCGCTACCAGTAAACCAATTCCACCAAGACCACCTGTGATTAGGTAAGTAGCATCGGCTTTTAGCTGCAGAGATTTTTTGACAATTTTATCGCTGCGTACTAATCGGTTAACATACCGTTGCCCATTGCGAAAAGCTATATGATCACTACGAGTTGGCTTGGGTGAACAAATTTCTGCAAAAAGGCTCTGTGCGTTGTTATTTCCTACAGGATCTAAATCTACTAGAGTACAATTAAATTCTGGATGCTCATTTGTAATTACTTTTCCTAATCCCCACACAGGCGATTGGGCTACACCAAGAAAAGTAGATTCTACACCCACTCGTTGTGCTCCTTGAGTCACCAGCCACAAGGTAGAAGGCGGGGAAAATTCTTTACTGATCAAAGATTGGACTAGGGACAAGACACCACCACATCCTGTTTGTGAGGCAATCTCTAAGTCTGTTACTGTTAGGGCGTCTGCCGAAACTGTATCTAAGCTCCACAAATAAACCACTCCACGCCAGGGAGTTTTATCGCAAGCCACTTGTTCAAGTAGTAATTGCTTAAAGTCTTCTGGTAAGGCTGGGTTGATGCTGAACTCTTGCTTTGCTATCTGTTTATACTCAGTACCAGAGTAGACGAGGATACAAGCTTCTTGTTGCGATCGCAACAGTTCACCTAACTGCTGACCAATACCTTGATTATCAGCAAAAATTAACCAACTTCCTGGTTCTGTTTTGGTGTCCTGTGGTTTAGCTGCTTGAGCTAGAATCACCGCTTGCTGAGATACGTTTCCTGCATAACTTGGGACAATTGTTGCTACATCTTTAAAGCTACTATCATGCAATAACTTCTTCCAACTATTAGTTGTCAGCAATGGGTAGTCGGGTCGCAACTGCAAATCATTGAAGCGCCACCACCCATCTGTTAGTCCAAAAATTAAATCCAGCCAGCGTGTTTTAAAAGTTCCTTCCAGCAGCAATAACATCCCTTGAGGAGCTAATAATTTTTGTATATGCTGCAAGGTCACTTGCAAATCCTTGGTAGCGTGCAACACGTTAGCTGCGATAATTAAATCGTACCTATAATGTTCAAATCCTTGCAACTGTGGCTCTTTTTCGATGTCCAATAACTGATAATTGACAAAGGCAAAATCTTGAAACTTTTGTTTCGCCTGAGCAAGGAATAAAGGAGATAGGTCAGTAAAGACATATTCTGTCTGCTGGGCATTAAAGGATGGCAGTAGGTAAGAGGTAGTTCCCCCAGTTCCGGCACCAATTTCTAATACTCGCAGCGGTCGTCCTGATGGCAAGTGTTTTACTACTGATAAAACAGCCTGTTGCATCAGGGTGTTCATCACTTTCGCCCCTGGTGAATCCTGATACAGCCCGGCTGCTGTGGTTAAGTCGCCTTCGGGAAATAGCAAATCCAGTGGATTACGTTCTCCCCGCAGTACTTGTGCCAGATTTGACCCACACCGCTGCAACAAGGTGAGTTCGGCAGAGGCATTTGGGTATTTAGATAAAAGCTCACCTAAGTGTGACTGAGGGTGCTGTATCTGAGGCACTTCTACCACATGCCATTGTTCGCCCTTGCACTGGAGTATCCCAACTTCCACAAGCATTTCCAACAGACGATTCATTAGCCGCTCTTGTTGGCTGACTACACCCAACTGCTGTATTATTTCTGCAACATGAAAGTGTTGCCCCAACTGAAAGTTCCATCCCATTTCTTGGAATGCTGTAATTACATAGGCAACACTCAAAGCTTCCAGTTGAACTAATACTTCCCCATATAATTGATAATGCTGCGACATCAACTGCTCTGCTTGAGGCTCTAGGATCTCGCGAATTTCTTCGGGAGCAGGTATGTAATCTCCAATCGACTGCTGCTGTATACTCCCTTTAGGTCGCCAAACTATTTCGTAGCACAAGTCTTGGATAAAGTCTGGTACATGGTATTGCTTGTGTTCCCTGACTAAGACTGATAACAGTTGAGGCAGTAATTTTATCTGTTCATAAGAAAAATTTTCTGCCTTTTGCACTAACTGAGATAACTGTTCAATATTTCCCGCCTCAAGCAAGTTAGTGATAGGACTGTGTCTATTTTCTCTAGATAAAGACTCTGCTTGTGGATATCTTTGTTCAGAAGTTTCAATCCAATAGCGTTGCCGTTGCCAGGGATAGGTTGGCAAGCTTATCAACTCTCGCCCGTAGTCTCTGTCAAAACCAGACCAGTCTACATGTACTCCACAGGTATATAGTTTTCCTAAACTCTGGAGTATTTGCTGCCAATCATCCTGCCCTTGACGTAGACTGGGGAGCATTACGCCTACTTCTTCTGGAAGACAGTTGCGCCCCATTCCCAACAAGGTAGGTTTTGGTCCAATCTCAACAAATATCTCATAACCTAAGGCGTGAAGCGTTTTTAAACTATCAGCAAATTGCACACAAGATCGTAAATGGCGACACCAGTACTCAGGCGTAATATCTTTTTTAGTTAATCTTTCTGCTGTCAGGTTGGAAATTAAGTCAATTTGAGGAGCACCATATGTGATACTAGCAGCAATTTGATGGAATTCTGCCTGCATTGGCTCCATCAAAGGTGAGTGGAAGGCGTGGGAAACCTGTAGCTTTTTTGTCTTAATTCCTTGTGCTTCCAAGGCAGTACAAATTGACAAAACTGCCTGCCGTTCTCCCGAAATTACAGTATTTTGAGACGTATTTATAGCAGCAAATGCTACTTTTTTATTGTTGATTTCAGTAATAGCCCGTATGGTATCTGACGCCGCAAACACTACAGCCATCTCTCCCTCTGACGGTAAACTCTGCATCAGGCGGCTTCTCTTGGCAATCAGCTTCAGTCCATCTTCCAAACTGAAGACTCCCGCCACACAAGCTGCAACGTATTCTCCTAAACTATGACCCATCACTGCGGTGGGTACGACACCCCAAGATTTCCATAACTGAGAGAGTGCATATTCAATGGCAAATAAAGCAGGTTGGGTGTAAGCGGTCTGATCTAATGGCGAAGTCTCTCCTGGTTTAGGGTAAAGAACGCTTAGCAGTGGCTTGCCTAAATAAGAATAAGGACGTAAAATTTCATCACAACGGTCTAAGGCTTGCCTAAAGATAGGCGCAGTTTCATAGAGTTGGCGTCCTATGCCAATATATTGCGAACCTTGTCCAGTGAATAAAAATGCTACTTTTGGACGCTTCTTGCTTTTTACCTGACCACTGACAACTGTGGTAGTCTCCCCCGAAGCCGTAAAAGCAGATAGTTCTTTTTGCAACTGCACGGTAGATTCAGCAACTACGGCAAGGCGGTAGTCAAAATGCGTACGCCCTGTATTGGCACTAAAGCAAACATCTGCTAGCGATACCTCAGGATGGTTCAAAAGAAACTCCTGATAACGTTGTGCCATCTCTAAAAGTGCTTTCTCACTTTTAGCTGACAAGGTCAGAAGATGTAGCGGACGTTCAATTGAATCTTTCTTTTGACTTTTTGCTTTTGACTTTTGAGTTTCTAGTGGTGCTTCTGCCAAAACCACATGAGCATTTGTGCCGCCAAAACCAAAGGAACTTACCCCAGCTAGTGCCAAACCATTTCCTTGCGGCCAAGGCTCCAAGGTTTGCTGAACCCTCATTGGCAGTTTATCAAAGGGAATATAGGGATTTGGCTGTTGGAAATGCAGGTTTGGTGGAATCTGTCGATGTTTGAGAGACAACGCCACTTTAATTAATCCGGCAATTCCCGCTGCTGCTTCTAGATGTCCTATATTGGTCTTAACCGAACCTACTTTACAGTAGCTTCCTTGAGGGCGTCCTTCTGCTAGCACCTTTCCTAAAGCCTTCATCTCTATAGGGTCGCCCAAGACTGTGCCAGTACCATGTGCTTCAATATACTGATTTTGTCCAGGGGAGACGCCTGCCTTAAAGTAGGCTTCTCGCAACACTGCTTCTTGTGCTTTGAGATTGGGAGCTGTCAGTCCATTGCTACGCCCGTCTTGGTTAACTGCACTCCCCTGGATAACTGCATAAATGTGATCGCCGTCGGTCATTGCTTTTGACAATGGCTTCAATACAATTACACCAACTCCCTCACCACGAACATAGCCATTAGCTCCAGCATCAAAGGTTTTGCAACGACCATCGGCAGCCATAAACCCACCTTTGGCGAAACTAACCGTAACCCACGGAGATAACACCAGATGCACGCCTCCCACCACTGCCTGAGTTGACTCTTCACTCCATATACTTTGACAAGCGAGGTGAACTGCAACTAGAGAAGAGGAGCAAGCTGTATCAATTGCCATGCTAGGCCCAGTCAAATTAAATACGTAGGAGATACGGTGAGCAGCAATGCAGTTATTGTTGCCCGTCGCTGCATAGGCATCGAACCCGATCCTATTCTCCACAAACATTTCGTAGTAATCGTGGCTAGAAATACCGATAAACACTCCCGTTCGAGTGCCAGAAAGACTCTGCGGAATCAGCATTGCATCTTCTAGTGCTTCCCAAGTTACCTCTAGCAAAAGTCGCTGTTGGGGATCCATGCTCACAGCTTCTCGGGGTGAGATACCGAAAAATTGGGCGTCAAATTGGTCTACTTGCTCCAAAAAACCACCCCAACGGGTATTCATTTTATCTGGCTTCGTCGTGTCCGGATCGTAGAAGGCTTCTATGTTCCACCGTGAAAGAGGTACTTCTGTAATGGCATCCACACCATCGTGTAACAGTTTCCAGAAAGCTTGTTTATCCTTAGCTCCAGGAAAACGACATCCTATGCCGACAATTGCAATCGGTTCTTTATGCATATTACTCATCCTTGACTTGTGCCGTAATTACTGAAAGTAACCGGGAGAGTTGTTAGCCCGCGCAAAAAGATGTTTTCCCGCCACTTTGGTTGGTCTACCTGAAGCTTTATATTGGGCAATCGTTGAATCAATGTGTTGATTGCTATCTGACCTTGGATACGCGCTAGTGCTGCTCCCAAGCAATAGTGGATACCATCACCAAAGGCGAGATGATTATTTTCACAGCGAGTGATATCGAACTGATTGGGATTGCAAAACTGAGCAGAATCTCGGTTTGCCGCCCCTAACATCAGAAACACTGGTGAACCTTTACGAATCACTTTACCGCCAATTTCCAGATTGTCGAGCACGGTTCTACCGGAGATTTGTACAGGGCTTTCGTACCTTAGTATTTCCTCAACGGCACTTTGAATCAGCGATGGATTTTGTTTAAGCTTTTCTAACTGATCTTGATGAGACAACAGAGTTAGCATTCCATTACCAATCAAATTGACTGTGGTTTCTTCACCTGTTGCAAACAACAGTATACAAGTAACTAATAGTTCATCCTCACTAAGGATATCTCTCTCATCTCTGGCTTGAATCAGGGCGCTAATCAAATCATTCTCAGGATTTTGACGTCGCTGTTGCACAAGATTGCGTAAATAATCTCTAAACTCTAGAATTGACTGATTAAGTTGTTGGCGTATGTTTGATGATTTGATTGGGTCGAGGATATAAGACAAACAATCCGACCACTGCTGAAGTTGGTCGCTATCTGCAATCGGGATTCCCAACATTTGAGCAATTACCCTTACAGGTAGCGGACGGGATAAATCAGCAATAATATCCATTGCCCCAGTGTCTTTAACTTTATTAATTAGCTCGTCCACGATTTGCTGAATATGTGGACGCATCTTTTCTATTACGCGAACGTTAAAGGCTTTAGTCACTAGCTTTCGCAATCTAGTGTGGTCGGGTGGATCGCGAAAAAACAACAACTGACTGCTAAGAGATACAACAGGAGAATTACTCTGTTGGTAACTGAAATAGCTGGAGATTTGGGATTGCTTCGAGCTAAGTCGAGGGTCACGCAAAGCTTTGACCACATCACAGTAGCGTGTCATAACCCACGCCCCGATAGAGCTTAAGTGAACTGGGTCTTCAAGTTGAAGATGTTGATAGGTTGGATAGGGATGAGCATGAAATTCAGGGAGGAAGGGATTAAACTTAAATTTTCGCTCTGCCCCTGCTTCGCTAGCCTTGCCTGGACTAATTATTTTTTGATTTGTATTAACTATTTGCTCCATTTGAATTCTCTCCTTAACTAAGAACTTGAGAAGCTGTTTGCAGCGAACTGTATTCTTCTGCTAGGTGATTGGCTACAGACTCAATATTGGGATACTCCCAAAAAAGAATGGGTTCAATTTCGCAGCCCAACCATTCGGCT
Organism: Nostoc sp. UIC 10607; assembly: GCF_047228265.1. Classification (NCBI taxonomy): domain Bacteria; kingdom Bacillati; phylum Cyanobacteriota; class Cyanophyceae; order Nostocales; family Nostocaceae; genus Nostoc; species Nostoc sp. UIC 10607. Next base: position 19,082 of record NZ_JBIQNW010000063.1, read on the forward strand.
AATTCACCCGTCATACTAACTGCACCCGCCGAATCTAAACCGTATGCAGCAAAGGGCTCCTGAATATCTATCTCATTCGGGGACACTTTCAGGGACAGGGCCAGATGAGAAACCAGCCAGCTTGCGATCACTTCTTCTGTAAAATCTAGCTTGAGCGATTCCCCATCAGTTTCAGACTCATCTGAATTTCCTACTTTCTCCCAAAGGGCTTCTACTTCTTGTTGGAGTTGTACTAAGTCTATTTGTTGAGGACTTGCTGTCCAATCTCCGACAACATCCAAACTTCCATTTAAAAAACCATCCCGACAAGCATGGCGCTGAATTTTACCACTCGATGTTTTTGGGATACTGGCTGTCTTCAGTAGCACAACAGCATAGACTTGTAGCTCGTGCTGCTCGGACACTGCTTGACGAATAGCCCTAACTACCTCATCTACATCTAGTTGACGTAAGTAACTCCGCTCTACGTCTTGAACAATGACTAACCGTTCAACACCTTCTATGTCCACAGAAAATGCAGCAGAGCAATTCGGTCGCAGTGCTGAATGACTCTTCTGGACTGTCAATTCAATATCCTGAGGATAATGATTTTGCCCCCGGATGATAATCATATCTTTGATGCGACCTGTGACGAATAATTCGCCATCAAGTAAAAATCCTAAATCTCCCGTCCGGAGAAATGGTCCTTCTCCTGTGTCTTGCAGTTGTGCATTAAAAGTCTGTTGAGTTTCCTGAGGTTTTTTCCAATAGCCACCAGCCACACTCAGTCCACAAACCCAAATTTCTCCTATTTCTCCATCTGGACACTTGGTTAATGACTCAGGGTTGGCAATGACAATTTTTTGGTCTAAGGGGCTTCTACCAACACCGACAATTGCCCTGGTATCCTCTTGGTCTGCTCTAGCAGTCTCTACAAAGTTTTGCTTCAAAGCTTTATCCTTAAGCGAGCAAATAACTGGTGGAGCTGTTTTCAAACCCCCAGACACAAATAAAGTTGCTTCAGCCATGCCATAGCAGGGATAAAAAGCACTTCTTCTAAAGCCACAATCTTCAAACGTGGCTGAAAACCGCTCAATAGTTTCCGCACGCACAGGTTCCGAACCGCTGAAAGCGACTTCCCAATTACTCAAATCAAGCTGGGAGCGCTGTGAGCTGGTAATCTTGTCAACACACAGGTCATAGGCAAAATTGGGTCCACCGCTGGTAGTTGCTTTATAGCGGGAAATTGCCATTAGCCACCGCAAAGGTTTCTGGAGAAATGCTGTAGGTGACAGGAGAAAGCTTGGTATCCCTAAATACAAAGGTTGTAGTACATTCCCAATCAGCCCCATGTCATGAAATAAGGGCAACCAACCAGCAAATATAGTTTCTTCTGTATGCTGGAATGCCGTCTTGATCATTTCCTCGTTGTGCAGCAAATTACCATGACTCACCATTACACCCTTTGGTGTTCCCGTAGAACCCGAGGTGTACTGTAGAAATGCCAGAGAGTGCATACTTATTTTTAAAGGCTGCCAATCTTGTCCAAAGTTGTTGGTAAGATTTTCGGTATCTATGTAATGCAAAGCTGCTAGTTCTGGTTCTTGTTTTAAACTGTGTTCAATATTGGTAAGAACAGATGTTGTTGTGAGAGCGAAACTAGCTTGGGCATCTTTCACAATCGCTTGTAACCTTGTCATGCGCTGATTGCGGCGTGGCGGATATACGGGAACAGCGGTAACACCTGCGTACAGACACCCGAAAAAAGCCACAATAAATTCCAGTCCTGGTGGGTATAAAAGCAGCGCTCTTTCTCCAGTAGCTTTCATGCTTTGTAAGAAAACAGCGAGCGATCGCGCTTTTTGGTCTAATGCTTGATAAGTTAAGCTAACTTCTTCTGTTTCCCCATCTACCAAAAAGGTATATGCTACTTGCCTTGGTTGCTGTAGCGCTCTTTTGCGTAACAGGTCAACTAAAGTTGCTTCACCACGAGTTGGTACTGAAAATAAATTGTTGTCCATTAACGCTCCTAGCTCTTTAAGCAAGCATCAGTGAAGTGAGAATCTTTGTACAAGGTTGTTGCTAAAAGTCATATTGCTCAAAGAGACGTTTCCATCATAGATGAACATCCCTCCTCCCATTCCCGCACCGCCTCCACCTCTGCCACTATCCCCTCCTTGAGCAGTCCTGTTGGTAATAGTAAGGTCGAAGAATTTCACGTTTCCCGACAAGATGAAGAAGGGACGCAAATCTCCATTGTCAGTTTGCCCATCGTTATTGACATCGCCACTGACAGTCTTGCCGTTGCCGATGATGACGATATCACTGTTAACCAGATTCTTCATCACCCCGGTAATTCTGGTGTTCGTTTTCAATTCGATCGCGTCAGTTCCTGCATTGCGGTTGGCTTGGAGGATAGCATAGCTGAGAGTGCCTACCGTGTCTCCGTTTCTGTTATCAGTGGTTTGAGTGACTTTATACAGTGTCATAACCTTAACCTCAAATTTGTTTAACAATTTGGCAACAAAAATAGGTGTAATGAAGAGGTTGCCGAAAGCACATACCTTTTCATGACCGATAATCAGGTTTATTTAAATACTTACTTTTAATTTCTGGGCTGGCCGAGGGCAACTATTACAAGTATGACTAGATTAAGGGATATATCGCACAATATATTTAATACATTGACGATGCAAGGACAGTTAAGACAGTTAAGCCAAGTTTTAAATAAACATCATGTAACAGCTTAATTGCTTTGTATTATCTTCATAATACTTGGTTATTAAACATTTGGTGGCAAAAATCGGACTACCTGAATTAGTTACTCCCCTATCGGATACCGCCGCATCATCTCTGCCAACGCCCAGCCTCACCATCCGGTGTGTACACAACTACCCCAGACATAGCAATCACAATCCTTTGCTGCCTAGCCCACTCGAACCAAGCGATCACAGCAGACTTGGCCTGTTACGCCTCCGGTTTCCTCCCTTCTTTGCAAGTAGCCACAAACACAGCCTCCGGTGACTTAATTCCTTTCCAAGTTCGGAGTGCTTCTTTGAGATAAGCGATCGCTTTGCTACTCATCCCACTTCACTAACACCCCATCCACATACGCAATCCCCCATTGCGGAAACTTCACCAGCAGTTTCTTGATCATTATTACCAGCCCCGGATCATCCCAGCACTCTTGCAAGAAGCCCAATCCCGGATTCTGCCCCGAATTCGCTGCAACCTTGAGTTTCTGCATACGCTCCGGTCGCACATTTGCCCTTGCAACAATCGCCTCATGCGACCACTTTTCAGGATTTGGCACGGGCGCGGCGGCACTTTTACCTTTATCACCCCTGCGACAATTGCATAAAAATATGCGGCCGCAGTTTCAACAATAGAAGTGATGGTCAGTTTATCCAGTAGAGAAGCGATCGCAGTTCCGTATGAGCTATCCCCAAGCCCAATCCCTGTGTTTAGGGATTGGGCTTGGGGATAGCTACTTAGATGTAACGGCTAAACCAATGAATGTACCTTTAGGGACATCGGCGATTTCAGTCGCAACGCCAGTAGATAGATCAATACTGTAAAGAACTGAACCAGACAGTGCATAGGCAGTATTTTTACCTTGTGCATCTGTAAAGATGTCAAAGCCGCTATTCGGCGCAAAATTAACACCAAGATTGCCGATTGTTCTGAGAGTGCCATCATTAGGTGGGTTTTGCAGTACTAATACATCAAGATCGTAGTCAATGCCAAACAATTGAGTTGATGTGGCTCCAGCAACGGAATTTGTGTAAGCGGCAGCGGTAACGTTGGGGTCAACTGTGGCGTTGACATCATCACTAGCATAGGCTAAAGGTTTATCAACAATAACTGCACCAGTATCTACATTGGTACGGAAATTTTGGTCATTGCTGCCTACTATGCGTAAGCGATCTGGTACGGGATTAAAGTCAAACCCTGATTGAAAACCTCCATTAAAGCTGCTAGATAGTTTGCTCACAAATTGAGCTTGACCACTTATGAAGTTAATCGTGTATACATTGTCAGTATCTGTGACACCGTAAAGCAGACCGTTTGCTGGACGGAAATCGATCCCTTGTAAGTTGCCGTCAATTCCTTTAACTTGAACTGCTTTAGCAAATCCACTCGGATCTATATTTACAAGAGTATTATTTGAGGTTATACCAATAAATCTTAAAGCAGACCATTTGCCTTTAACATTAATTTGAAGGATATCAGCTAATTTCGTGAGACCAACGTCAGCTGAAATTTTGTTAGCACTCAAGCCAAGACTCGCAGTGACTACAGCAACTACAAGGGCTATTTTACGTGTGAGCAGACCTTTCATCCTAAACTCCAAGAACAGTTTTTCTAGTTTTGATTCAGCAACGAGCTATCCTTTATTAAAAAGATTGTCTTTCAAGTTACTGATGACTACAGATTACACTTAAATAACAGTTAATTTGATGTTTGATAAAAACATCCTACTTTTCCTAATAAACCTACTTTCGAGTTGATCGCAACTATCTTTCGTTATAAAGATAAGACTTCAAACAAAGTGCAAATTTTCACCACAGAACGAGGGTGGTTATGCCAAGCCTGGGGAAGAATAGCCTGAGCAGTTACAGCATCTGATCTTTTGAACAATCCATACTGATTGACTTTTTGAGCTAACGGCTTTAAAGCTTTTGTCCAAGGTTGGTGGTTCCATAAAGGTGATTTCCTCTCAATATCCAATAAATCATATCCGAGTAGCTTTAATCTGGGATGATTTTCTGGAATATTATGTTTGCTGGCATCTGTAAACAATAAATGGTATTGCTTACTTGATAGCGGTCTTGGTAGCCAATCGAGCAAGTTCCAAACTTCATCTAGCGAATCTAAACGGAAGTTACGTGAATAATTAACGTGTGGATTGCACCAAGGATCAATACTCCGAATTTGATAAAGAGCAGGTAAGCCCAGGAACTTTGCATACTCTCTATATTCGTAATCATTGACAAATTTAATTACTCTCGTACTTAACCACATTGTCCATACTTTAAACAGGGTTATCTATACACCAAGAATCTGATTGCTACTTATTCCTTTTTTATAGCTTTTGGAGAATTTAATCCCTAAAAGGTTTTCAGAGCTTTAATGTGAATTAACCAAATTCAGATGTCCAAGCGAAATTTGCCAACTAAATCTTTTCAAATCCAAAATTATTACTGAATCTGAACCATTAGTGGTAAGCTTTGCAAGTATCTAAAAAGGTTTACACGACAAAAAATTAAGTAAATTTACTCTCCAATACCCATCAACTTACCGCTTAACAACAAGCTAGTCAACTGTTTGTACAAAACGTCCTACTTTTCCTACTTTTCCCAATTTCAAATATTGTAAAACGATGATCTTGAATAACAAATAGATAAGAGAATGTTTTGTCCCTGGGTAATAAACATAGCTGAGATACCCAAATTCCATGTAGTACTATGTATGATACGTAACTTCTAAATCCATTCAAATTACCAACGGAAAGGAAATATTGGTAGAAACGGCGTGGCATTGGAGTGGGAACAAGTACTGGAATACGCCAACAGTTGAAGTGTGATCGCTACTCGTCCCAATCAACCAACACCCCATCAACACAAGCAATACCCCACTGCGGAAACTTTACCAGCACCTTTTTAATCACAATCTGCAAAGCTGGGTCATCTTCCCAGCACTCCTGCAAAAAGTCAAACCCCGGATTCTGCCCAAAATTCGCCGCAACTTTCAGTTTCTGCATCCGCTCCGGTCGCAGATTTGACAAAAGCAACAATCGCTTCATGCGACCATTTTTCAGGATTTGGAACGGGTGCGGCGGAACCTTCACCCTCATTAACTGTAATGATTAATTTGAGCATCAACACAAATTTTAACTTTGTAATCGCTCTCAAATAATCTAACTATTACCAATTCTTAAATATTAGCTTTTATGCTGATCTTGTTTATTAGCAAAGATGAGACGTGAGTTTAAAAAAACTTTTTCTTGTGGCTCTGGGGCTGCTTGTAGCAATAATAGTTGGTATTTTTACAGACAATAAAGTAATTGCTCAATCTGCCACTGATTTGGCTTTAGCCTTATATCATGCGCCTATTCACTACCAAGATACAGACAGTACTAAGTATAGTGCAGACTACATCACGCGATTTGATTATGATAGCGATTGGCAAGGAACAAATAACTGGGATAACCTTTTTCAATTTCCTCTCTCCTCTCATGGTTACTATTCTGTAGCTGAAACTTGTACTCATTGGTTCATTACATATTCCTTTTACCATCCTCAAGACTGGACTGATATTCCTTTTGATCAAGAACACGAAAATGATTTAGAGGGTTTACTTACAATTGTCCGTAAGGACGGTTCAGCTTTTGGTAAATTAGAAGGCGTTGTCACTGTATTTCATAACGATTTCTACTCTTACACTCCAACTGGTAGTCCTTTACGCAATGGTGCAGAAAGTATTGATGGCACACTGACAATGAATAGTTACAGTGGTTCATTGCACCCATTAACAACTCAAGAAGCTAAAGGTCATGGACTAAAAGCTTGGCCTGATGCTGGAAACTTTAAGAGTGCAAGTAGCGAGGATGGGATTATTTATTATCCTTCCCAAACTACAGCAGAACTTCCTGCTTCAGGAAATGACCGCGATGTACAGTATCAATTAGTTGATGTTTTTGCTGAAGCAGGAATGTGGCAACATCAATTAAATGAAGCTTCTTTATCAAGTTCTTCAGCCTTAACTTTCGCTAGTTGGGGAACTTTCAAGGGAGATTCGAGTGGTGGGTGTGGCTCTGGTACACCAACTTGCAGTACAAATTCTGCTAATACCCCTTGGGGTTGGGATGATTCAAATGATGGTGCAGTATATAAAGGTGAAATGGCTTTAGACCCCGCTCACCTAACTGATGTTTATTTTGATGAGCTTGGAACTTTTGATACCACATACATCCGCAACCAATTTATTCAAGGATTGAAAGACAGAGGATATAATTCTGCAAATCTTCCTCAAGGTTGGCCCACTCAGCTTAATCTTAATTCTCTGATTGGCAAACTCAAAAACCAATGCTCATAACCATAAATAAATTTTATGACTAACGAGATTACAGAAAAACTTAAACAAGCCTCCGATGGTTTGTTAATGATAAGTGAATCAGAGTATCCATTTGAAGCTTTTTTGTGGTCTAATCAAGCACAAGAACCAATGACCGCTCAAAAACTTCTCCAGTTAACAGGACATTCTCTAGAAACATCAATTGAAGAAGTAGAACTAGATTATATATTTCGTAACTGTGCTGAGGAAAAAGAATGGCACGATGAAATACAAAAACAAAATGTGTCAAAGTTTAAATCACTTGTCAAAATACTAAAAGATCACCTCACTGATATCAAGGTTTATCGCCTAGGTACGATAAACCTTGATATTTATATTGTTGGTAAAACTCCATCTGCGGATTTAGCCGGAATTTCGACAAAAGTTGTAGAAACTTAACCCAGCAATCATTAGCCTGTCTGTATTTATATACAGCCTTTAAGTTTTTAGTGAGCTAACTATTCTTACAAGTTATCAACTCTGGACTCAATTACACTTTGAACAGACGAAGAAACATTAGAGAGCAAATTGTAACCAGTATTTGTCTCAATAGAATCAACACTAACTCTGTAGCTTGTCCAGTTATTATTTCTAATTCCCTGCGAATTAGGCATATTCACAGCAATTACCCTTGTGTTAGTATTGACGCTGCTAGCATCGGAATTTGGTGAATTTAATATTACAATAACTTTCCATGTTCTGCTCGGAACTGTAACGTTACCATTAGCAATTGTGTTTTTTGCTCCATTAGAACCTGTTCCACCAGTGCCGTAAGAACCAGAAATAATATAGAGTTCTTTACCCTGGTTTACTAAGTCTCTAGAATAATTTTCTAGTACAGCCCAAGGCCCCTGATTATTATCAGGTGACTGAGGAATTATATTTGTCATTAAAAAAGTAGCAGAGTTATTGGCAATAGTATTTGTCCTATCTGCGGACGGAGCCATATGTCCTCTGTCAAAGCCACTGCCAGTGTAATCAGAAGAAGTGACTCGGTAGCAGCTTGAAGGTAATGTAATATCTGCACGAAAATCATCTTGGCGAGGTGCGCTTCCTAGCCATGATGTGTTTAGCTGCCAACTTACCCAATTAGGTGTCCCTCTATAGCAGTTATGGGAAACTGCGTATTGAGATTTGCTCAACAAAAAATTACTGTAACTGCTGCCAGCATTACTAGGATTGCCCATTCTTAGATGAACACTTGAGGTTTGGGCAGTTAGTGGCTTTTGTAGATAATTAAGCAGAGTGAAAAATACTGCTGCTGGTACAGCAATAGGTAGAATAGCTCTGAAAAACTGAGACTTTTTCATTATTACTATTTATTTAAAAAAACTACAATTGTTTCTGCTAAAGTTACAGAGATTCAGTAAAACTTAGCGATCGCAATATAGCTTTGCTTGTATAAGCAGAAGTTAAAAAGCTGTAAAGATTGCATTAACATCTAGTAATTATTGAGGTGATTATCTTAAATTCAAGTGCCAAAGAATAGTATTCTTAAAGGAAACTTGAGCAATGGCAAGTTGATCAAGTGTAGAAACAGCAATAAGTGGGTTTTCCTCAGAAATAGAGTTGTCGTAGGCATCACTATTCTTTCCACTTCACCAGTACCCCATCCACACACGCAATCCCCCACTGGGGAAACTTCGCTAATAGTTTTTTGATCACGATCTGCAAAGCCGGGTCATCATTCCAACACTCCTGCAAGTACTCAAACCCCGGATTTTGCCCCGAATTCGCCGCAACTTTGAGTTTCTGCATCCGCTCCGGTCGCATATTTGACCTCGCTACAATCGCCTCATACGACCATTTTTCAGGATTTGGCATGGACGCGGCGGAACCAGTGCCTTCATCAACTGTTTTGACTTCTACACCGGAAACTGAATTTTCAACCAAAAACGAAGCGGGATTACCTGTTTCTACTTGCCCCTCTGTTTGATTAGCGATCGCTGCATTGGCCAACGACTGAACCAACCGCGCACGATAGAACTCCTGCTGCAAAAGGGACAGAACACTTAGCACGCCCAATTCAGACCAATCCCCTAAATCCTCATTGTGCAGAGATATAAAAGAGGTGTCCAAAAGCACAAACTTCAAAGACGGCTAAAAAATTGGTGTTGCTAGATTCGCATGAGGGATGATGATACCATGCTAGAAGGAGCGGTGGAAGCCGCAGTCTTTCTTCAAGAGAGCAGCTAAATTTCTTTGCCATAACTTAGAGCGATTGTCCAAGGTTTTTCAGATCATGGAAAACCATAAGGAGAAATCTTAATGAACTACGACATTAAAGACAAAACCATTTTGGTTACGGGCGCAAATCGCGGCATCGGCAAGGCGATAGTTGAGTCGTTTATTGAACACGGAGCCACCAAAGTCTATGCGGCTGTTCGTCAGCTCAATAGTGTCTCCTCATTGGTTGAACAATACGGTGATCAAGTAGTACCAATTCATGTTGATTTAGGTGATCCCCAATCTATTGTTGCTGCTGCTCAAACTGCCCCAGATGTGCAAGTTGTTATCAATAATGCAGGAGTCTTTCAAGCTGGAACTCCCTTAGCTGAAAATGCGATCGCCGCTCTCGAATTTCAGATGAAGATCAATGTATATGGATTGATCTACATGGCTCAGGCATTTGCCCCGGTACTCAAAGCCAATGGAGGTGGTGTCTTTGCCCAAATCAATTCTGTTGCTTCACTCAAAGGTTTCCCCGACTCTGCTACTTACTGTGCCTCGAAAGCTGCGGCCTATTCAATCACCCAGACATTACGAGAACTATTGAGTGAGCAGGACACGCTTGTGTTAAGTGTTCACCCTGGCCCGATTGCTACGGATATGAGCGATGCGGCAGGAATGAGTGAGGTTTCAAAGCCACCTGCACTTGTGGCAGATGGGATAATAAAAGCTCTCAAAGCTGGGGATTTTCACGTCTTCCCTGACTCGATAGCTAAACAAATGGGCGATGCTTATAAGAGCTTTGCGGAAAATGTCGTTGAGGTACCATCAAGTTAATGACATTGCGGGGTAATGCTTTAGACAAGGGTATCTGGGTATTAAACAGCAAGCCCAAACTCTTCTCGATTGATGAACAAACCAATCACAGTATCATGCATCAAATCTGTTAAAAATAGGAAATCACAATACTGAATTTATAGCAGCGATATGGCACGAATCTTATACTATGCACAGCGATCACCTTACGCTCGTAAAGTGAGAATTGTCCTGGCAGAGAAGCAGCTACCTTACGAACCCAAAGAAACAGACATTAACAATAAATCTCCAGAATTCCTGAGTTTATCTCCCATTGGCAAAGTTCCGGTATTGGTGGATGAAGATGACCTCGTTTTTTGGGATTCAACGCTGATTGTGGAGTATCTAGACGAGACTTATCCTCAGCCCGGTTTTTATCCTAGCAATCGCATTGAGCGTTTGTATTGTCGTCAGGGGGAAGAGTTAGCAGACAGTTTGATAGACAATGTTGTGGCATTGTGGTACGAAACCCGTAAAGGGAATCAAGCTGATTTTGGCACCCAGGCTAAATATCAGTCCAGCATTAATCGCCTTTTAGGTGTTTTTGAGCAAAAGTTGACTAACTCAGCTTACCTATTAAATGAAACTCTGAGTGCTGTTGATGTTGCAGCTATATCAGGGTTGGGTTACTACAGCCTCAGATTTGGCAATAATTGGCAGCAAGAGTATCCTAAATTGAGGCAATGGTTTGAGCTATTGCATCAACGTCAATCAGTTTACTCTACCATGCCAAAAGCATAAAGCGCATAAAGTAATTTAGCTGACTTTAATCACTTGAGTTTTTAAAAGACATTGTAGCTATTATATTTACCTATTCAATAGAAAGGGTAACTAATGATGACCGCTCTGGCTCACCTTCAGCTTACTTGTTTACTTAGACTTGATTGTAACTAATCATTGGCGAACATAATTTTGAGAGTAACTTAAAAATTGAGGCACAAATCCTTAATCTAAATATTCATATAGATTAAGCCTTTGCAAAAAACAAAGGAAAAATTATTACTTTTTTGAAAGTAGCTTCAAAAAAAATGAAACAATTCTTTTCTTTACTTATTGGTTTAACTTTCACAAGTCTATTACCATCTCAAGGATTCTTAAAAGAAGCTAACCACAAACTCAACTCTATCGATAATCAAGCTCAAATCCCTGCTATACCTCAGTCTTATTCCCCATCAAATTTTTCTGAAGGTCTAGCACGGATACAAATTGATGAGAAATGGGGCTATATCGATAAAACAGGTAAATTCGCTATTCCTCCTCAGTTTGAGGGTGCTACAGATTTTGCTCAAGGATTAGCACGAGTCTGGGTGAATCAAAAGTGGGGTTATATTGATAAAACAGGTAAATTCGCTATTCCACCACAATTTGATTACGCAGCTAACTTTTCCGAAGGGCTGGCTCTGGTTAGCATTGAGAATCAAGCTAGCTACATCGATAAAACAGGTAAGCGTGTTCTCCAGCCAAAGTTAACTGCCTTTACTAATTTCAGCCCACAAAGAGCAGATGCCGCCAACTTTTATGAAGGATTAGCACGAATAAAAATTGCTGACAAGTCTGGCTACATCGATAAAAAAGGTAATATTGTCATTCAACCACAGTTTGATGTTGCTGAAGCTTTTTCTTCTGGAAGAGCATGGGTGCAAATCAAAGGTTCTGGGCGTGGTAAATATGGTTATATCGATAAAACAGGTAAGTTTGTCATTAGGTTCGACCAGCAGCAACTATACGGTGCTTCTAAATTTTCGCAAGGGTTAGCTGTAGTTGGCTCTAATAGTAAGCTAGGCTACATAGACACCACAGGCTCCTTTGTGATTAAACCACAATTCGATTATGCCTTTAACTTCTCCGAAGGAATGGCATGGATTGGTGTTGCTCAGAAGTCTGGCTATGTTGACAAAACAGGTAAAATTGTCATCAAGCCCCAGTTTACCAGTGCAACAGATTTTTCTGAAGGATTAGCATCGGTTAACATCGGCAATAAATGGGGCTACATCGACAAAACAGGTAAAGTACTTGTTTCACCACAGTTCGATTATGCTGCTAAATTTTCCGGCTCTTTAGCACTAGTGAGCATTGGTAACAAATGTGGTTATATCGACAAAACTGGAAAAATGACACTTCAACTACACTCTAGTTTGGCTCCTAAGATCAGTGAGGGAGCTTGGTGTAGAGTCCAATGGTAGTAGGAAGCTCATCTTTGGCGCATCCTCTAATTATTCATGCGCCAGAGTCTAGCTTCGCTACTTGTCCTTACATCAAAACTTCCCACGCTAAATGCTAAATTTTATTTAGCCACCCAGTAGGAGTTTTCTTTTTCTTATGTGGTTCTGGTCTGCCGATTCAGTAGAACAAGAATTATTTGATTTGTACGCTCCAGCCCTGCGGTCGCTCGGTGTAAATTTTAATGACGAGCAACTCCAAGACACTCTAGAAGCAGCAAGCTATGGTTTAGAAGATGCTTTCAGAAGCGCGATTGTTTATATGCTTTGGCTCGAAGAAAATCTAAAACCGATCTACCCGACTGCGATATTAATCGACGCACTGGCAAATCAATGGCGCACCAAGTACTGGAAACCGGAGTATTTGGAACTTGAACAGTTGCTCTCACCCGGAAAGCGCTGGTGGAGGGCAGCAGTGGATAAGTGGGGTTACGACGAGCGTAATCAACTGGTTGCAGACATATTTTATGACCACGGGCAGGAATTTATTAAATTCCGAAACGGGAAAGAAATTCTAGTTGACACTGCTTATAAGTGGGGATGGGAGCGAGTCGCAGATTATGCGTCCCCATTTTCAGAGAATAATTGGTCGCTTGGCGGTATCAATGCAAAGGAATCTTGATCTACAACCGTCAAGCAGCAATCGCTTTCTGACTTTTCCCGTTAAGTCTCTTTTGCAAGCTGCCAGCCTTCACAAAGGTCGTGTAATTTTAACCAGCCTCGCCAC
>NZ_JBIQNW010000064.1:0-31585 GCF_047228265.1 Nostoc sp. UIC 10607
TAGCTGGCTTAACTCACAGTAAATACCCTTTGTTAAAGAAAAAAGAATGCCTCAGTGATGAGGAACAAGCTCAGATAAATTTACTCCGAAAAGTTGCTCCAGAATTAGGAGAAATGTATCGCAAAAAAGAAGCAATTAGAGATATATTTGAAAGTCCAATAACCAGTGATGAAGCCTTAGATAAATTCCTGGAATGGACTCAAGCAGCTTATAAATTTTTCCCCACAAGTTGTCGAACTATCAGTAGATGGATAGATGAAATTCTGGCTTATTTTGATCACCGAACTACTCAAGGTATCGTAGAAGGAATTAATCAGAAGATTAAGCTCATTAAACGTAGGGCTTATGGCTTAACTAACTTTCATAATTTTAGAAGAAGGGTTTTACTAAATTGGTATTTCTGTTGTTAATTTAACATATCTAGTCTGGGAGAGCCATAATTACTAATTCATAATTGAAGAGAGTACAAGCCGTTACAATAATCTTTGATTTGGTTGTTTGCACGGCCTTTGCGGACTGGCTAGCGTTACGCTATAAGTGATAAATCCAGAAGCTAACACTGATAGCGCAGCGTTAGGAAGTCCGCGAACTTATTATTACGAATTACGTTCGCGCAGCCGTAGCGAGTCTGCGTACCCCTGTGGGGAAGCAAGCTACGCGCAGCGTGTTGTAGAGAGCGTAATTATCAATAATATGAATTACTGAATTATTTTGACCCTTTCCTATCTAGAGCAAAAAGCGAACTAACACATACAAAGCCGAAGCTACAAGTTGCAATACCATCACTGGGATACCGTAGTGTAGAAAAGTTTTAAATGATATACGGCGTCCATGCTGCTCAGAAATCCCGGCGGCTACAATGTTAGATGATGCTCCTACTAGTGTGCCATTACCTCCCAAAGTTGCACCAAACATCATCGCATAAAATAGAGGTAATACTTCTGGCGGAAACTGCCCTTGAAAGTCTTGTGCTAGAACTTCGGCAGGTGCTAATCCGACAGTCACAATATATTGTTTAAGTAAAGGCACCATCCCCACCACTAAAGGAATATTGGGCACTACGCTGGATAATATCCCCACAAAAAATAATAAAAATAGGGAACCCAGGATAATATTTTTTCCTAAAATTGCTGCTAATACTCCTGATAAACCATTAATTACACCTGTTTTCTCTAACCCTCCAATTAGCACAAAAATACTCATAAAAAATATTAATGTACTCCAGTCTACATCCCGCAGAATGTTGTTAACTGAATCGATTTTACTATGGTGAGATAAAAGCAAAGCTAAAGCTGCTCCTAACAAAGCTGCGGCAGCAGGCGAAATCGGAACTGGTAGAGATTCTCCGATAACAAAAAATAGCAGGACGAAAAATACTATAACTGCACCGACGCTTAAAGCTCGTGGATGATTAATTTGTGGGTGTGGTAGTTCATCAAGATTATCTAACTGTGTATTCCAAATTTTGCGGAATAAAAATGGTAGTGTTGCAATCACTATGACAATGGCAATTACCCCCCCTAAACTCAACTTCAATAAATAATCTGTAAAGCTAATATTCACAGCATCGCCAACAATAAATGTAGCTGGATCTCCAACTAAAGTCAGCAATCCGGCACTATTAGCAACAAATACCATCAAAATCAACAAGGGTACGAAATTTATCCCAACTTCCTGAGCCATTGGGGGAATTAAAGGTGCTAGCAACATTACTGTTGTGGCATTTGGCAAGACCGCACAGATGGGTGTAACAATAGCCACAATACCAAGTAATAGACGCTTGCCTTGTCCTTTAGCTATGAGTACTATTTGAGTAGCTAAATAATCAAATATTTTTGTAGGCTCAAAAGCCCGCACTAAGACCATAACTCCAAAGAATAAACCGAGTGTTCCATGACTGTTGCCGATATAACCAACAGCTTCTTCTAAAGTCATGACGTTGGTAAAAACTAATAACAATGCTCCCAACAATGCCGCAATGGTTAGATGTACCCATTCCGTCATTACTAAAACAATGACGCTTATAAATGTAATTACGCTGAGGATTGCTTGCCAGTTTTCCACACCTTACCTCTCGAAGTTTAATTGGTTGCATAGTAGCGAAAAAAGTCACCTAGTTGTAGGTGACTTATCTATCATTACAATTGGATAAAAATTACTGAAATTCTGAACAGTGATTATTCATCAATACAACTGGGAATACCCAAAACGGCGCAGGGAAAATTAGAACCTAGTGCCTCAATCATCGGATGATTAACAGAGTTGCAACCTAAAAACAGAATATCGGCAGTTTCTGATTCAACAACTTTGGTAAGTTCTGTGTAAATGCAGCCAAACCGCAAATGAGATTTGAAGCAACCCTGCCATTCTTCAGCCAGACTTCGGGCTTGCCAGAGAATTATATCTGCTTGTTGTAGGGGAGTTACTACTGTCTGCAATTGGGGTTGACTTAATACCAGTGTGGCAGATTTTGATACTTCATTAACTTGGCATTCCAATGAAGGCTGTTGTTGTGGAAAGCTCAAGATATTTGGATACTGGCTTTTTGAATTGTCTTCTAGCACATAAACGGCTTGAACTGTGACTTCTGCATTGGTGGCTAAACGCGTTTGATGGGCAATCCAGAAAGCAATATCTAGCGCCGTATGACTGTTAGGAGATGCGTCATAGGCAACAATTAAATTAACTGCTTTTGCTTTTTGAGGTTTTTTAGAAAAAGGTTTTTTTGGTTCTGGCAACAGTACCATTTGTTCAATTAAGTCATCTCGGCCTGTGGCACTTTGCAGACGTGCTAACATTGGCTTAATTTGCACAGTTTTACTTCTCCCAATGAAATGAATTAGCAATGAGAAGCAGGGTGACAAATTTTAGATTTTGGACTTTCCTGCGGAACGCTACGCGAACGGCTACACTCAGTCAAACGATTTTGGATTTTAGATTGAGTGATGATAACCAAAAGTTCAAATCTTAAATCAGTCAAGGAAACCCCAATAATAACTGTATTACAGCCAAAGTCTTGGGGGTTCCTTCCATTGCCTACGGAGTTAGCTGACGGGCTAAGACTGGAAGGTGTCTCTCGTAAGATTAGCCCCAAACATTGGTTCCTCCGTTCCAAATTCAGCTTTCATGAATTTGAATTAGGCTACCCACTAAAAAAAATGATAATCTAATTTACTCGTCTTGGGCAAAATATCGATCAAGGAAATTTAGGGCGTGGTTGCGGAGTTCAAAATATTCTTTTGAGTTTCGCATAGCGGCGCGATCGCGTGGATGCTCAAAAGGAACTTTTAAAATCTCTCCTATACTAGCAGATGGGCCATTGGTCATCAAGACGATGCGATCGGACATATAAATTGCTTCATCTACATCGTGGGTAATCATCATCACTGCTTGACGATTATTTTCCCAAATATCCAATACCTGCCGCTGTAATTTGCCACGAGTTAGCGCATCTAGTGCCCCAAAAGGTTCATCCATCAGCAACATTTTAGGACGAATTGCTAAAGCTCTAGCAATACCTACTCGTTGTTTCATACCTCCAGAAATTTCATCAGGATATTTGTCAGCCGCCGCCGTCAAGTTTACCATTGCCAAGTGTTGATTTACAATGCTGATTTTTTCAGCCCGATTAGCATTTTTTAGCACTTCATCCACAGCTAACCGGATATTTTCTCGCACTGTCAACCAAGGCAACAGCGAATAGTTCTGAAATACCATCATCCGCTCGGCTCCTGGCTGACGAATTTCTTTCCCATCTAGCCTGACTGAGCCGGAAGTTGCTTTTTCTAAACCAGCTACTATCTTTAGTAGAGTTGATTTACCACAACCAGAGTGACCAATTACAGAAATATATTCATCTTCACCAATCGTCAGATTAACTCCATCTAAAACGACAAAGTTATCTTTATCAGGTGTCGGATAAGACTTAACTAAATTTTCAATTTCTAAAAACCCAGTGCGGGGCATAACTTCGGTCTGTGTATTAATAGGTAATGAGGTATATTCCATCATCGAAACGCTCCAGAAATAATTTAGTCATCAGTCAATATTTGAACTTGGGATTTAAGACATGAAAAAGTTCGTGGGAGCGTTAGCCCTGATGGCAAAACTATTCAGATAACCCACCGGATCGCTGGGGTCGAAGCCTTTCTTATCTATAAATACTTCTGGTGGTTCGACCTTGTAATCATCCTTGGGACACTCGATGCCCATTTCAGACGCTATCTCCCGATATAAATCTGTTCTCCAACCAAGTTCTGCTAGTTCTTCGGCATTTTTGGGGAATTCCTTAATTTGTCCCCACCGTGCTGCTTGTGTCATCAGCCAGATACTTCTGGATCTCCATAAGAATGTGGAGTGTTCTCCTGGCTGTTTGGGAAGGTTGTCAGGAATATCGAAGAAAATCGTGGTGTCAGCGGCTTTGATGGTGCGATCTTTGCCGTCAAAGCCGCCATAGTTGTAATTGCCGAGAATTGCCGGACTTGTAAACTTCGCAATTGGAGCATCTTTCTTTTTAGGTCTAGCACCTGTAAATGAACGGTCTGTTATCAGTTCAGCTACTTCTTGGCGGTTTTCTACTTTGCTGCAATACTGACAAGCTTCAATCATCGCCTTGACTAGTGAACGATAGGTTTTGGGATATTTGTCGATGAAAGATTCCATCACCCCCAAAAGCCGATCTGGGTGTCCCAACCAGACTTCTTTACCTTGTGCAAAGGTAAAGCCGATGTTTTCATTACCTGTTATTGCCCGTGTATTCCAGGGTTCTGCAACCATGTAAGCTTGCATTGCACCAATCCGCACGTTTGTTACCATTTGGGGCGGCGGAACGATGATGACGCGAAACTCTTTAAGCGGATCAACACCAGCGGCGGCGGATAAGTAACGGATAAAGTATTCGTAAATGGCAGAACTCAGAACAACTGCCCAAACTTTACCTTCTGACGGCTGCTTCTCAAAGTAGCCTCGAAAATCGCGCCCAAAGGCTTCTAAAGCACCATCGCCATATTGTTCTTGATACTCATACCACGGACGCAGACCAAAATCCCACATGGCTTTGTTCATTGTCATGGCGTTACCGTGGCGGTGAATGGTCATCGCTGCACACAAGGGGGCGTGGCGTGCGCCTTCAGCACCAATTCTGGCGTTGGTAACTGCACCAGATACAACGGGTGAAGCATCCAAGCGACCAAAAATTAAACCGTCGCGGGAAGTAGCCCAACTGGCTTCGCGGTTGAGTGTAACGTTCAAACCATACTTGTGGAAGAAGCCTTTTTTCCAGGCGATCGCAAATGGCGCACAATCATTAACAGGAACGTAACCAACTGTAAGATCGGCTTTTTCTAGGTCGCCGCTTTTAACTACTGGTTGCACAGCTAAGGCTTCTTCAGTTAGTCCTTTGGCGGATCTATCTCCTGAAATGCCACAGGAGGATAGCGCCATTCCCGCTGTTGTTGCTCCTATTCCCTTGATAATATCTCGTCTAGTCCAGTTAATATCACCCATTTTTGTAGCTCCATTGGTGATTAATTGCTCATGCTACAAGCGCAGAGTCACGTTACATCTTGCTGTTTTGATAGCAGCCAAATTTTGTTAGTTGGAAGTTTTAGGGCGATGGGTTACTAATTCTTGGATTTTGTCCACGGCGTAATCCAGGATTAACCCAGTTACACCAATTACCAACACAGCTAAAAAGACTGAACTCAGGTTTAAGCGACTCCATTCATCCCAGACGAAAAAGCCGATACCAATACCGCCTGTAAGCATTTCCACGGCAACGATTACCAGCCAAGCGATGCCTAAACTAATTCGTAAACCTGTAAAAATATACGGCAAACTTGCAGGCCAAATTATTTTTGTAATCCGTCTCCAACGTGGCATTTCCAGTACTCGTGCCACATCTAAATAATCTTTGGGAACGCTAGAAACTCCTAAAGCGGTATTAATAATTGTCGGCCATAAAGAAGTAATAAAGATGACAAAAATGGCTGAAGGATCTGCTAAATTGAAAATTGCTAAGGCGATGGGTAGCCAAGCTAGGGGTGATACAGGTTTAAAAATTTGAATGATGGGATTGAGTGCTAGCATTGCCGGTCTGGACATGCCAATGAGGAACCCCAGAGGAATCGCTACTACCGCACCCAACAAAAAGCCTATTAATACCCGGCGCAGACTTGCTATTAACAACCAACCAATTCCCAAGTTGCCTGGGCCTCGCTGGTAGAAGGGATTTAAGATGTAGTCTAGATTAGCAATCAACGCTTCTGGCGGGGTGGGCATCAATTCATGGTTGGCAAGTGCAACAATCCACCACAGAACGATTATTCCCAAGAACCCCAATACAGGTAAAAAGAAAACATCTTTAAGGATGACAGGTTTTGTTTTTTTCCAAGCAGCTTGTCCAGCGATCGCTGCGATCGCAGCCAAATTTAATTGAAATATCATTTACGACCTCAACAGATTTAAGTGCAGGTACAAAAAATCCGAGCAGTACCAGCCTTGGACACCGATGAGATCGGAACATTATAAAAATGCCGTCTCTTCAGTCTCCTCTCAATGCCTACGAAGTTAGCTGACGGGCTAGGGCTGAGAGATGCCCTTCTGTAGAAAGTTATGAGTTATGAGTTATGAGTTACTAAATTTTATTTAATTCCTAACTCCTCACTCTCAACTCCTCACTTTCTATGAGATACGCCCCACAATTTGGTTCCTCCGCTCCAGCGTTATGCACTGTGACACGCTGAATTAGGCTGACTTACTCTAATGGATATTAATTTATGGACAATATAACATCGATGCTCAGTAAAAGCCATCTATCTTATGATAAATGTTGTTAATTTCAATACCATAATCAAGTGTTATTCATTAATTTGTAGTAATAATTAAAACTTGTGTTGCTAGTTATGTTGTGAGTGAACTCCTTGCACAGACTGCTAAACAATATAGTCGAGCCAAGCATTAAGAATGTTACATACCTGATTAATATTTTTTAAAAAGAAATATAATGTACTGGCAAAATTTTATACAATCTTAATTGCTCGACAACTAGAAGAGGATGTGCAATCTATTCCTTTTGGTAGGTGAAAAATATCACTAAATTTGGTAAAAACTCATTGCACTCGCTAAACTAATTGCATATGGAAGTTTACTCATTTATCTCCTAGCTGATATTTAACATAATGGATTTTAGTCAAGTACTGGCTGAAAAAACGGACACCATCCTCGATAAATGGATTCTAGCAGTTCGCAAGGATAGACGGATTGAAAGTGCTGATGACCTATCTTATACAGCTGTAAAGGATCACATCCCTGATGTTTTGAAAGCGATGGTGACAGTGCTTTCAAAATCTCAAGATAATGATATTCAGTCAATAGTTACTGCTAGTTTCCAGCATGGAGCTATTCGAGCTGAACAAGGCTTTGATCCAGCAGAAATAGCTAGAGAATATCATCTACTGCGAACGGTAATATTTGATATTATACAAGCAGATTTATTGAGTGGCACACCTGTAGAGATAATTCGTTCCATGCGTTTGATTGACGCTATTATAGACGAAGCGATCGCTCGCTGTTTCAAGAGTTATGTTGAGGAGCGGTTGCGAGAATTACAGCAGTTGCAGTCATCACTAACACTCCACAATGAAGAACTCACGCGCTTGATTAGCGCCAATCAAGAGTATCTTTCACAACTAGCCCACGAATTGAAACATCCGCTAACTTCTATTATTGGTTACTCGGATTTGTTTTTACGCCAACAACGACGAAAAACAGAGATAAAAGATAACTATAGCAATTTAGAACATATTGAGCGAGTGCTACGCAACGGTAGACAGTTACTCCATCTGATCAATGATGTGTTAGAACTTTCGCGCTATGACTCAGGGCAGATAAAACTCCAACTAGCACCCACAGATGTGCAGGAATTAATTAATAATGTGTGTGAAATGTTGGAACCTTTAGCTGCTGGGAAAAATTTAAAAATTGTAGTAGATTGCGATCGCGCTCCCAAGGAATTAATCACAGATCCTTTTCAATGCCAACAAATTATTACAAATCTTATTAGTAATGCGATTCGCTATACAGAGTCGGGGACTATTATTATAATGTGTCAGGTGTTGGAGAACCAGAGATGTGCGATCGCAGTTTGTGACACTGGAATTGGCATTGCACCCGAAAATCAAGCCCAGATATTTGAACCTTATTTTCGCGTAAGTTCAAGCGATCGTCCCTATCTCGCTGATAGTACAGGATTGGGATTAGCGATCGTCTCCCGCTTAGTAAAACTACTCAAAGGTGAAATTAAGCTAGTCTCTGAGGTAGGCGTTGGTTCTACTTTTACTGTAATTTTGCCTTTACAAATCGAAAGTTGATTTCGCGCCAAGACGTAAAATTATTCTTTGCGCCTTTGCGTGAAATCAAAAAACATGATTACAATAAACCTTGTTTTTTCAACTTAGCTAGCGCATCCTCAGCAGAAGCTTTCTCTGCATCTTTCTTATTACGTCCCTTACCTTCGCCGTAAATTTTTCCATCTACCAATACTTTTGCTATGAATTCTGGCGCGTGAGAAGGACCTCCTATTTGTTCCGTGAAATATTTGGGAGGAGTTGGAGTAACGTTGCGCTGCACCCATTCTTGAAAACGATTTTTTGAGTCTACATTAGAACGAGACACAACTATATGCTTAGGATCTACAGAATCAAATAGTGGTTCTATAATTGCGCGAACTGCTTCAATATTGGAATCATTATCTAAATAGTAAGCACCAAGTACAGCTTCAAAGGTGCTACTAAGCAAATTAGGATTTTGGTAGCCTCCGTCTCGAATAGCGCCTTTTCCTAACCGCATCCTAAAGTCTAAACCTACCTCTTCAGCGAACTTTGCCAATTGCTTCTCATCTACCAGCGCCGAACGCCGCCGGGTTAATTCATCTTCTCCCATTTCTGGGTGACAACTATATAGATACTCACCACTTAAGAAATTCAGCAAAGCATCACCGAGAAATTCTAGCCGTTCATTGTGTTCGCCTTCTCCAGGGTTTTCATGAACGTAAGAACGGTGGGTAAGTGCTTGTCGCAAAAGTTTTTCATTATGAAATATTAGAAGTTTGTGCATTTTATCTTGTGTCTTGTTGCCAAAATTGACTGTTGGGAAACTATACAAATGTGAATTTTTTCAGAAATTAAAAAACCGCAAATAGCGGTGTTATTAAAACCCAGTTGAGTAAAAAGCTGGGTTTATACAAGCTATTTTAGGCAGCTAGTATATCTAATTCAGTTAAAAATAACTCCTGATTTTGCCGTCGGACTTTACCATCCCTGACAGCAGCATCAACAAACTGGCTAAAACTCTTAAATTTCTTGCCATTAGCCGTAGAAATAGATGAGCATCCTTGATAGTTAGAACAACGTTGACGCATCAATTGATCAATGCGACCAAATACGGTAGGCTTACCTTGGCTTAAGACAGTGTTGATAGCTTCAATTAGATACTCTATAGCCTCATTGTAATTAATCTGAGACATAAGAGCCGTGTTTTGAGGTTGAGTCTTATTGCTATTGCCAACTAGCTGAGGTAATTCATCTAAAAAGTGGAAGTTATCATTACCAACCAGTTTAATTAAATTTGGACTAGCACTACCTCTTTGAGCAAAAATTATCACCTCTTTACCCAAAGATTTTAGAATACAAATTAAGCCAGCATAGTCCCAGTCTCCTGAAAGTAGGATAATTGTTTTCAGAGAAGGATTAAAGGCAACTGCGTTAACACAGTCAGCCATCAATCGATAATCTGCACTATTATTTGAATTATCGGGAACATCAACACACTTCATCCCAAGAATTTCTAGCTCATTTTTGGTACAAACTTGGCTTATGTAGTGTGAGTTATAGTAGACATTTTTGGAATCTATATGCCCATTGGATTGGGCAAATTCCAGCAAAAAATGACCTTTTCCTTTAATTAAAGAGACATTCTGAATATCGGCAAAAATACCGATAGAATTTTTCTGATCACTTGTTTGTTTTTTGGAAGATTGATCGGGATGTGGCATTGTAATGTATCCAGTATTGTTTAGTGAACTGGACAGCTTTAACAAATTACACATCTAACAGTAGCAGAAGTTTAGACTAGGAATTTGTACTTAAAAAGTACTTCTCTGCCATAAGATTCTCTTACCGTAGCGTTTTTTGGTTCAAGTCTCAGCCGTAGAAATCCCAATTCCCTAACAAGTTTTGTTACCCTTTGTCCTGAATATTCATCCAAATATCTTGTCTTCCCATTGAAAATACAATCAATGAATTGACCTGATATTGGGTTGAAGATTTAGCCGAAGGGATGAAACAAAGCTCGGCAGGAAAAGAGGAATTATGCTGCTGAGACAACACCAAAAACTTGCGCTTTAGAGTGCGGTTATTTTGCTGTCTTACATAGAGATTAGTATAAATAATGCTGGCTGTCAATATAGTTATTTATGAAGATTCGCTAAACCAGACCTCAAATTTTCATTTTTACTTTCTACTAAAACAATCACCGGGCTACGTACAAGCAACTGCCCCGAAGAAAGACTCAAAATAAAATAACAAAAGCCATTTAGTCCTCGTTGGCTATCAACAGTAAAGTCAACTCCAGAAAAGAAGCTTATTTCATAATTGAATTTGCGTTTAATTTCTAACAAACTTGGACTTATAATCATTTCAATACGAGCTTTTTCTGTACTGATGGCTACTGCTAAATCAACATTTTCCCTCAGAATAGTAGATAATAAATCACTACACTCTTGCTCCTATACATTTGCGAATAGTCCAGATGATTAGTGGATAACTAACCCAAAAGAATCAATAACTTCAAGAAGTTTAATATCAATATAAGGCATAAAACTTACTCTTTTGTCTCATGGCTGAGTTCTATAACAAAGTTTAAAAATTCAGCTTTGGCGGAAACACCCTAGCTAAATCAAGAGACAAATCAGGAAAACAAGGAAAGTTTATCACCTGAGTGGACAAGACAATTCGCTTATTTGAATAACCATATTTACCTTGATTATCCTGATATGGTTCACTGTAACATTCCAAATAATTATCGAATAAATTGAATATCCAATAATCAGTAATACCAGCTTTAGCGTAGAGAGGTATTTTCACATCTTGGTCATAAGCTAAAGAAGAATCTGAAACCTCCATCACCAATAACACATCAGTCGGTTTAGGGTGAGACGAGAGATAATTATCATCTCGGTTTTGAACAATTGCAAAATCTGGTTCAGGTTCACTGTTAGGTGGTAAAATAATCGGGGCTTGAGATTGTAGAGTTGCCCTATCTCCAACAATTTTTGGGAGTTGTTTCCATAAATTTCTTAGACAAGTTTCATGGGCTGTACCTTTGGATGCCATTTCAATAATTTCCCCATTAATTAATTCAATGTGGTCATCTTCATGGAAAAAGCCCAATTCTCCAAGCCTGTGGTATTCATCCAGTGTGAAGCGTTTAGCCTGAGCAATACTCATAACCTTACCTTTCTCTCATTGCCATAATCCCTATTTTAAATGTGTCAGAAATTGGTATGCTAAAGGCCGAGACTCGCTATAAAAGCAAACAATGCCTGCGCCTACTATCAACCCCACGATCACTGCCTTTCCCTTGACAGCCGTAGTCGGTCAAGAAGCAATTAAATTAGCCTTGCTGTTAGCAGCCGTTGATCCTGGTTTGGGAGGAGTAGCGATCGCAGGTCGTCGCGGTACGGCAAAATCTGTAATGGCTCGTGCTATCCACGCTCTACTACCTCCAATTGAAGTTGTCAAAGGCTCAATTAGTAATTGTGACCCCAACCATCCAGAAGAATGGGATGATCAACTGTTGGCGGAGTACGCAGACAAAGACATTCAAGATGTGCCCGTCGAAATTATCCCTGCGCCTTTTTTGCAAATTCCTCTAGGTATTACAGAAGACCGACTATTAGGTTCAGTGGATGTTGAGAAGTCGGTAAAACAAGGTGATACTATTTTTCAGCCTGGATTACTCGCTACAGCAAACCGGGGTGTACTGTACGTAGATGAAATTAATTTATTAGATGACCAAATATCAAATCAGCTTTTAACCGTATTATCTGAAGGACGCAACCAGATTGAACGCGAAGGGATTAGTTTTCAGCATCCGTGCAAATCCCTATTTATTGCCACCTACAATCCAGAAGAAGGCGGATTACGGGAGCATTTGCTAGATAGAATTGCGATCGCACTCTCTGCTGACGGTGTACTCGGCTTAGATCAAAGAGTAGCAGCAGTTGAACAAGCGATCGCTTATTCTAAATCTCCCCAAGACTTCCTAAAGCAGTACAACGAAGATTTAGACTCCCTCAAAACCCAAATCATCTTGGCACGGGAATGGTTGAAAGAAGTCATCATCACCCATGAGCAAATTGCCTACTTAGTGGATGAGGCCATTCGCGGAGGAGTTCAGGGACATCGCGCTGAGTTATTCGCCACGCGGGTTGCCAAAGCGGCTGCGGCTTTGGAGGGACGGACAACAGTTAATGCCGAAGATTTGCGCCGTGCTGTAGAACTGGTAATTGTACCACGCGCCACAGTTGTGCAGACACCGCCACCCGATCAAGCACCACCACCGCCTCCACCCCCACCGCAACAGAATCAAGAAGAACCCCAAGACGAATCTGAAGACGAAGAACAAGACGAACAGGAAGAACAGGAAGAAAATCAAGAGCAAGAACCCCCCAGCATCCCGGAAGAATTTATCTTTGATCCAGAAGGGGTAATTCTTGATGACAACGTGCTGTATTTTACTCAAATGGCGAAGCGGCAAGGTAAATCTGGTAGTCGCAGCGTCATATTTTCCGATGACAGGGGACGTTACATTAAGCCAATGTTGCCCAAGGGGAAAGCACGACGCATTGCAGTAGATGCTACCCTCAGAGCAGCTGCTCCTTATCAAAAAGCACGCAGAGAAAGACAACCAGATAGAAAAGTTATTGTAGAACAACCTGATATTCGCTCGAAACGCCTGGTACGTAAAGCCGGGGCGTTGGTAGTATTTGTGGTAGATGCTTCTGGCTCAATGGCCCTGAATCGAATGCAGTCGGCTAAAGGTGCGGTGATGCAACTGTTAACAGAAGCTTATCAAAACCGTGACCAAATAGCATTAATTCCCTTCCGCGGAGAACAGGCGGAAGTGTTATTGCCTCCAACACGTTCTATTGCTTTGGCGCGTAACCGTTTGGAAAGGTTGCCCTGTGGTGGGGGTTCGCCCTTGGCGCATGGTTTAACTCAAGCTGTGCGCGTTGGTTTAAATGCTCAGATGAGTGGAGATATTGGGCAAGTTGTCCTTGTAGCAATCACCGATGGGCGGGGTAATATTCCCTTAGCGCGTTCTTTAGGTGAACAGCTTGAACCAGGAGAAAAGCCAGATATCAAAGGAGAATTATTAGAAATTGCTGCTAGAATTCGTGCTTTGGGGATGCAACTATTAGTAATTGATACGGAAAGTAAATTTGTGTCTACTGGCTTTGCTAAAGAATTATCGCAAACAGCAGGCGGTAAATATTATCATTTGCCAAAAGCGACAGATCAAGCTATTGCTGCTATGACCAAAGGTGCGATCGCTGATTTAAAATCTCGATAATTAGTCATTAGTCATTAGTCATTGGATTTTTGACTCAGTACGACTACGATCCAGTCGGCATTACCTGTGGTTGTAAATAGCAAATCAAATCTTGAATTCCCTTTTGCAGATACCGCGTTACTGTCATTGGACTAGTACCAATGTTTTTAGCAGCATCCTTGCGAGAAAGTTCTTTCAAAAATACCATTTCGACTGCCATTCGGGGTTTTTCTTCCAACATATTGATTGCGCCTTGGAGTTGTTGGCGTTCTTCTTCTTGTTGTAAAAGAACATGAGAACGGGGACAAGGCAGTGCTTCACCCAAGGTTATTTGGCAATCAACATAGTTAACTGCGGTTGCATCTAAACTTAAAGGCATCCGATTTTGAGCGGCTAACTTGGTTTCTTGCCATTCTTGCACAGATACCCGCAGGTGGCTGGCAATTTCAGCATCCTTGGGCTGGCGACCTAAAGACATTGCCAAATCCTTGCGAATCTTTTGCCCTTCATTGTATAATTCTTGCCAACGACGGGGAATTTTTAATAGAGTACTGCGATCGCGCAAAAAGTGCAGCATCTCACCACGAATATATGGCACAGCAAAGGAACTAAAAGCATATCCTTGACTGGGGTCGAAACGCTCAATTGCCCTAATCAAACCAAAATAACCAATTTGTTCTAAATCTTCATAAGGTTCATTACATTGATGGCTGAATTTATGAGCCATCTTCCGTACTAAGCCAGTATGTAACTGTACAAGTTTATTACGAAGTTTAATAGAAGGATTCTGGTGGTACAAGTGTAATAATTCTATACCATCAGTTCGTAAAGAGGACTCACTTGTTGCCATATACATTCCTTTGTTGAAACTCCTATTCCTCAGAAAATGGAGTTGCGTATATTTTCTTCTAAGCTGTTATTATTTTGCTTAGTCAGGGCAGAATAAGCCATCGTCGTTTCACTGAACTTATGAGGGGCCGAACTCCATAATTCAGTATTTGTACGCATGATTTTGCTAACCTCTCTGTTGCAGGTTATTTTTGTTTTTCACATAAAAATTTCAATATTGGATAATGTTTTTTGTTTAGTTGTCTCTTCCCCTTCCTGGTTTCTCGCCTAAAATCTTGGTAAGAATAGGAATAGGCAGAAGTTTTCCTAAAAAACAGTTTTTCAATATGAGCAATACCAGTAATTTTCGTGAAGCTATGCGTGAGGCTAAATCTCACGCCCTCGTAGGCCCAAATGTGATTGCCAACGCCCTCCCCTACGTCGGTGGTGGATTAGTGCTAACGGCATTAGGAACCTACGGCGGTTTGGGAGTTATCCGTACTAACCCCGGAATATTCTTTCCCACCTTCATTGGTGCGGTGATTTTGGAGTTAATTTTGTTCTTTGTTGCCCAAAATGTTGCTCAAAAAGGTAACAAGGGGCTTGCACTACCACTGTTGGCAACCTATAGCCTCTTGTCTGGATATACTCTCAGTGGCTTGATATTTGTCGCTTTGAGATCCCAAGGTGTTGGCATTCAAGGCATTGGTTTAGCTGCTCTTGGTTGTGGTGTCACCTTCATTGCTGCCCGTCAAATTGGTTCAAATCTCTCTGAACAAGATGGCATGGCTTTGACGAAAACCATTAATCTCGGTGTTATCGCCTTGGTGGTTGTGTGTCTTGCCCAATTCGGATTTGCCATGTTTGGTGCTTACACGCCAAATTGGCTAGAAATCGCCATTTCCGGTTTAGGAGTATTTCTGTTTGTTGGGGTTTCTGTTGTCGATTTCTACATCTTGCCCCGCACTTACAGCGATGACCAATATCTACCTGCTGCTTTATCGATGTACCTTACTTACATCAACTTGTTTGTCTTTATCTTGCGGTTGTTAATTGCCATCAATGGCCGCGATTAATTGTCTGTAGGCAATAACAAAAGTAAAGTTTTACAAAGTAAAAACCGTGGTTAAATTTTCAGCAACCACGGTTTTTTCATCGTTTTATTCGACTTTTTATTGTATTAACGAGAGGATGAAAATTATCTCAATGAGCCATCAAATTTAGCACCTAGTGTCTTAGCACCGTCTAGATTAGCTTCCACTAAAATGGCTTGACTGAAATCTGCATTTTTTAAATTGGTATTTTTTAGGTTAACATCAAATAAATTAGCATATTTCAGGTTAGCACCTTCTAGATTGGCATTTTCTAGGTTAACATCCTTTAAATCAGCTTTTTCCAGGTTAGCACCTTCTAGATTGGCATTTTCTAGGTTAGTCGGCAAATTATAACTTGAAAAATTGGCATGATTTAGGTTAGCATTTTGTAACCTAGCGTTTTTTAGGTTAACAGCAATTATATGAGCGCTTTTTAGATTAGCATTTTCTAAATCAGCATCCTGTAAGTTAGCACCTTCTAAATCAGCATCTTCTAATTGAGCATTCTGTAATTTAGCAAAACTTAAGTTAGCTCCTTTCAGTTTAGTTCCTGATAAATTAGCCCTTTGTAAGTTGGCTTCTTGTAAGTTTACCTTTTCAAGAAATAAACCCTTTAAATTTGCACCTGATAAATCACAGCCAACACAAGCTTTATTTTCTTGTAACTGAATAACAAGAGCTTGTTTCTGAGCTTGTTTCTGAGCTTCTTCCTGTTCTTTTAATTCCGTTTGTCGATGCTGTTCAGCTAAAATATACAGTTGTTCTCCCCATTTATTACCTTGATAGACAACTAACGTTAAGAAACAAAGAGTTAATAAACCTACCGCAGAAAGTTTAACTAATTTAGCATTGAATCTAAAAATCTTAGCTCCATTATTATAGCGTTTTCTAAGCAACTGAGGTACACTCAAATCTTGTTCAGCAAGCTTAGTAGCTTTAGAAACGTACCTCACTAGGTCAGGAACCGCTATATTAGCACTTTTACCTAAATTTAATGCCTTAAGTGCTTCCTCAGCATTAATAAAGCGTTTCTCTAACTTTCGTTCTACCATTTTCTGTAACCAAGAAATAAAAGAACGAGGTAGTTTAGGTAAATATTTTTTAAAATTGATGCGTTCGTTTTCATCAATTAAATCGCCAATATTAATTGATTTCGTCCGCGTTAAGAGACAGATTAGAGTTGCTCCTAAACTATACAAATCGGATGCTTTTGTTAATTGACGACTATGAATCTGTTCAGGAGGCATGAACCCGATCGTTCCTTTAGCGATCGTACTCGATATTTCTCCTTCTTCAAGTTTAGCCAAGCCGAAATCGACTAAATAAACTTTGTTATCTTCACTCAGTAAAATATTTTCAGGTTTAATATCCCGATGGATAACAAGTGGTTGTTGTTGTTGTAAATAGATTAATATTTCTAAACATTTAACAGCAATCTGCTGAATATCTTCAGAGGTCAAATAACCAGATGCCGCGAGTGAGGGAGCATTTTTATATTCTTGCACCAAACAAAAACCTGTCGAGGTATCGAAAGAATTCAGATAGCAAGGGATACTAGGATGATTCAGCTTCTGCAATACTCTAATTTCTTGATGGATAGCATCATAGTCTCTCCAATTTCCCATCGGTTGAGCGAACTGAAATTGCTTAATCACCACAGTTTGACCTGTTTTTATATCTTTCGCTCGATAGGTAATCCGTCCTCCTATCAGATTGTGGCCTAATTCCCGTTCAATTTGGTAGCCGTGACTAGAAAAATCAGGGTATTCCATCATTAATTAGCTTGAATTACACTAGTATTACAAGATACAATAACTAACTTTAGCCGAATAGCACTGAGCAAAGTACATAGAAATAGTTTTACCACTTCCTCCTAGTGCTAAGTAAGGTAAATCTCTAAGAACACAAAAATCAAAACAGGTAGCTAGCTCAAAGACTAGCTCTACAATATCAAAACTATCTTTTCAAGTAATTTTTGTAATTTAATACAAGCGATGCAGAGTGAAATTGCCCAACTACAGCTAAAATTGATAAACATAAGTAGAATAAAGAGCAATTTTCCAATCCAAAGCGCTCTATCTATCATTCAGCAAGCACTATGGAAGTTTTAGAACTCAAACGCGAAATCGAAACGTTGTCTGGCCGCCTGGGTAAAACCCAGGACTATCTTTGACGTACCTGCACTGACAGCCAAAATTCAAGACCTCGAAAAAATATCGGCACAGCCAGAATTTTGGGATAACCAAACCCAGGCACAACAAACTCTGCAAGAACTCAACGACTTAAAAGCTCACATTGAGCAATACGATCGCTGGCACGCCAATCTCGAAGATACTAAGGCAGTTGTTGAGTTGTTGGAGTTAGAAACCGATGAGGCACTACTGCAAGAAGCAGAATCTACCATCAATAAACTCAATCGTGACCTGGATCAGTGGGAGTTACAACAGTTACTTTCCGGGCCCTATGATGCGGAAGGTGCTGTACTGACAATTAGTGCTGGTGCTGGTGGTACAGATGCTCAAGACTGGGCATTTATGCTGATGCGGATGTATACCCGTTGGGGCGAAGCTCATGGCTATAAGGTAACTTTAGCTGAAGAGTCGGAGGGTGATGAAGCCGGAATTAAATCGGCAACCCTAGAAATTACTGGTCGCTATGCTTATGGTTACTTGCGTTCAGAAATGGGTACACATCGCTTAGTGCGGATTTCACCTTTTAATGCTAACGGCAAGCGACAAACCAGTTTTGCCGGGGTGGAAGTGATGCCACAGATTGATAACTCTGTGCAACTGGACATTCCAGACAAGGATTTGGAAATCACCACAACTCGTTCTGGTGGTAAAGGTGGGCAAAATGTCAACAAAGTAGAAACTGCGGTGCGGATTGTTCACCTTCCTACAGGTCTTGCTGTGCGCTGTACAGAAGAGCGATCGCAGCTGCAAAATAAAGAAAAAGCCCTAAATCGCCTCAAAGCAAAGCTGTTGGTCATCGCCAAGGAGCAACGCGCCCAAGAAATTGCCGAAATTCGTGGCGATATGGTGGAAGCCTCCTGGGGAAACCAAATCCGTAACTATGTGTTTCACCCTTACCAAATGGTGAAAGATTTACGTACAAATACAGAAACAACAGCGATTGGCGATGTGATGAATGGCGAACTTGATCCATTCATTCAAGCTTATCTGCGCCAAGAAAATAAACTGGTAGAAAGCACTCCTTCATAATTGGAGATTAATGACAAGTACTAAGTAATTATTTTTAACATTACTTAGCACTTGTTCTTTATTTTTAGTGTTTCATATTGGCGCGATGCACAGCATTCCCTCTGATTGGGGCGTTTTCAGAGAATTTCCTTAGCAATATACAGGCGATCGTAATTCTATCCCAGACCAACTGTTACAGTTATAAAAGAGTCTGTGGACAAATAACTATGAGCAACTCTCCTTCAACAGAACCTCAACCTAGCTACGTAAAACTCGCCATGCGAAACATGGTGCGGAAGGGTGGAACTTCCCTGAAGCATTTTGCGTTGACTGCCGTAGGGCTTTTAGCTCTCCTTGTTGGTCTTGCTTACCTAACTCACTAACGCCAAACTGTAAACCTCAGACTAGGAGACTGTGTGCCCCTGAGAGTTGAACTATATGTGGAGGATTATTTTTATGAGTTGTCCCCGACAACATCTGTAAAGACTGGGGACACTCATCCCCGAATTACTCCTGAAACTTGGGAAAATTGGTTTAATGACTGGTTGGAAATACTTCACCCTCATATTCCGCCAGCGCCAAGTTATGAAATCGGGCTGCGTTTGACAGATGACTCGCAAATTCAAGAACTGAATGCCCAGTATCGTCAACAAAATAAGCCCACAGACGTTTTAGCCTTTGCTGCTTTGGAGGTGGATTTTCCTCAAAGCAAAGAAATGCTTGCCTCTGTACCATTATACTTAGGTGATATTATCGTGTCTGTAGATACAGCACAACGTCAAGCTCAACAGCAGGAACATACCTTACCAACAGAGCTAGCCTGGTTAGCTGCTCACGGTTTATTGCACCTCTTAGGCTGGGATCATCCTGATGAAGAAAGTTTGGGGCGAATGTTAGAACAGCAAGTGAGATTGCTGAATGTAATAGGTATTACTATTGACATCGAATAGCATTAGCTTGTGTATCCCTTAGTGTTAATTTTGGGTAATACTTTTATAATACTTCTGTGGAAAATTGCTTAAAGATTGCCTCAAAGTTAATTCTGCCATTAAGATCGGCGAATATTCCCACTGTAGCAACTCTGTTCTTGTGTTTTTAAGTCTATGTCCCAAAAAATTTCTTCATCACCAACGCCTACCTCGTTACAAACACTGGTGTCTAACGAACGGGAATTCTCCTGGAAAGTGGCCTCTAATTTATTTGTCAGTTTTAAATATGCCTGGGCTGGAATCAGCTATAGTTTTCAAACTCAACGTAATTTTCGCATCCACGTAAGTGTTTGTGCCTTAGCGATCGCTTTAAGCGTTTTTTTGCATTTGCAAGCGGTGGAAATCGCAGTAATTGGCATAACTAGTGGTTTAGTTTTGGCATTAGAGTTACTAAATACAGCGATCGAGTCCCTTGTGGACTTAACCGTTAAGCAGACATACCATGATTTGGCAAAAATTGCTAAAGATTGTGCGGCAGGTGCAGTCCTTGTCTCTGCTTTGGTAGCGGTGCTGGTAGCTGGTACGCTCCTGCTCCCTCCTCTGGTAAAGTTAATTATATCGGCTTTGTAGAGGTGACTTGCGACGCCGATAGCGTTCGCGTAGAGAAGCGGTAGCGAGTCATTGAGCGTCATAGCCCACCGCAGGCATCGCCAAGTAACTCGGTAAGAGATCACACTCTGTCCGATCCCCTTTGCAAAACATATTCAAAATTTAAGTAGTGCGATCGTGCCAAACATCCTGGGTGAAGGGTTACTGGGTAATCTTTATGCGTCCACGCCAGCTTTATTTTTACACCTAGCGAACAAATAGCATGAGA
Organism: Nostoc sp. UIC 10607; assembly: GCF_047228265.1. Lineage (NCBI taxonomy): Bacteria > Bacillati > Cyanobacteriota > Cyanophyceae > Nostocales > Nostocaceae > Nostoc > Nostoc sp. UIC 10607. Next base: position 20,540 of record NZ_JBIQNW010000064.1, read on the forward strand.
TATTTGTCTATGCTTTTTGCAACTGATGAGTGGTAAAAACCAGGAGTGATGAGCTTTGATTATAGTTATCGACAATTACGACAGTTTTACATATAATTTAGTGCAATATCTGGGAGAACTGGCAGCAGATTTCCCAGTGGCAGATGATATTAAAGTTTTTCGTAACGACAAGATATCCATAGATGAGATTCGGGCATTAAAGCCAGAAGCTGTGGTTATTTCTCCTGGGCCTGGTCGCCCGGAAGATGCCGGTATTTCCCTAGAGTTGATTGAACAACTAGGCCAAGAGTTACCAATTTTGGGTGTCTGTTTGGGACATCAAAGCATTGGTCAAGTATTCGGTGGTAAAATAATTCCTGCTCCAGAGTTGATGCATGGCAAAACCTCTCAGGTGTCTCACACTGGAGTGGGGGTTTTCCGGGGATTAGAAAATCCTCTAACCGCCACTAGGTATCATAGTTTGGTAATCGAACGTGAGACTTGCCCAGATGTGTTAGAAATCACCGCTTGGGTTGAAGATAACACCATTATGGGAGTGCGACACCGGAACTATCCTCACATTCAGGGCGTCCAGTTTCACCCAGAGAGTGTCCTGACATCTTCAGGAAAACAGTTATTGCAAAATTTTCTGGAACAGTTACAGTCGAGAGCATAATTAATGAAACGACGACAGTTGATGGGCTATGCTGGGGCGGGGTTGGTCACAGCTTTGGTTACTACCTTGGGTTCTGAATCTCAAGCTGACGCACAATCTAGCGGTTTATCAGTTCAGTGGTTGGGTCATACTTGCTTTCTTTTTACTGGTGGTGGTGCGAAAATTCTTGTCAATCCCTTTCGAGCGGTCGGCTGTACTGCTGGCTATCGTCTACCAAAAGTTGCAGCAGATTTGGTACTGATTAGCAGTCAACTACTGGATGAAGGCGCTGTGGATGTACTACCGGGAAATGCAAAACTCATCTACGAACCAGGAGTTTATGAGTTCAAAGGCATTAAGTTCCAAGGAATTGCCATAGACCACGATCGCAAAGGTGGTAAGCAGTTTGGCTCAAATACTGCTTGGAGTTGGAAGCAAGGCGGAATTAATATCCTACATTTAGGCGGAGCCGCTGCACCTATTTCTATTGAGCAAAAAATCCTGATGGGACGTCCTGATGTAGCATTTATTCCAGTGGGAGGTAGTGCAAAAGCCTACAATGCCCAAGAAGCAAAGCAGGCTGTTCAAGTGTTAAATCCCAAGCTGGTGATTCCGACCCATTACCGAACACAGGCGGCTGACGCTGCTGCGTGCGATATTTCGCCACTGGATGATTTTCTGACCTTGATGCAAGGTATGACAGTGCGACGTAGTAATGGAGATAGTATTTCCATTAGCCCTGGTAAATTGCCCGAAAATGGGGAAATTCAGGTTTTGAATTACAAATTTTGAGTTACAAGTTTTGAGGAGTAGGAGAAGCAGTGGAAGATTTCTAACTTCTAACTTCTAATCTCCTAACTCCTAACTCTAGCTTTTAGAACGTATACCACTCTGGACCAAGCTTGTCTGCTTCGCTGATAGGAGTTTCAACTGCTGTTGTCTCATTTACAGTCCAAATGTTATCTGCAAATGTTGTCTGATCACGCCAGTAGATGTCGGTCTTACCGTCGCCGTTATAATCGCCAAGAGATGGTGTCAAGGCCGCGTTATTAGCTGGTAAGAAAGCTTCAGTAGCAACTGTTGTACCATCCATCAACCAAGCAGTGTTCGCACCTGTGGTTCCATTGCGCCAGAAGATATCGGTCTTGCCATCACCGTTGAAATCACCAATTTTGGAAGTCCAAGATGAGTCAAGTGTTCCCAAAGCACCCTCTGTAACTAAGATGCCTCTCATTGTCCAAATCTTGTTCTCACCTGTTTGAGCGTTTCTCCACAGCAGGTCTGTGCTTAAATCACCGTTGAAATCGCCAACGCTATAAGTCCAGGATGCATCTTGTGATTGCAACGCAAACTCACTCTTTTGCGTACCATCCATGAACCAAACGCTGTTATCACCTGTTGTCTGATTGCGCCAGAAGATGTCACTCTTGCCATTGCCGTCGAAATCAACAATGGTAGCAGTTAGTGCTGGGTCTGTAGTGTCTAGAACAGTTGCAGTGACAACTGTTGTGCCATCCATTTCCCAAATAGCATTCTCACCAGTTTGAGCATTATGCCAGAAGATATCGGTTTTGCGATCGCCGTTGAAATCGCCAATCTGAGAAGTCCAGGCTGGGTCAACGCTAGTTAGAGAAGCCGCATTAGCAACTCTTGTACCATCCATCAGGACAATGCTATTCTCACCGGTTGTCTTATTGCGTAATAAAAAGTCGGTTTTGCCATCATTGTTGAATTCGCCAATTTTGTAATCATAGGCGGCTAGGTCAAATTGGCCCAGGGAACCTTGTTCGATAACTCTTGTCCCATCCATCAGGCGAACGATAATTTCACCAGTTTGGGTATTAACCCAAAGTTTATCCGTTTTGCCATCAGCATTGAAGTCAGGAACAATCGCCGCACTGGTTAAGTAAGGGTTAGGATTGGGATTTGCTGACACCACCGCAGATTGTTGGGATTGTGAGGAACTCTTACTTCCCAGAAGTGAATCAGAACTTAGAGTAGTTAAAGTATTAAGAGGAGATGTTAATACTTGTATTTTTTGGGTAGTTTCTGCCCATTGTGAATTCAAAGATTTTGAAGTATTTTGAGTTCCAAACATGGTGTAGTTTTATGATTGGTTGTCATCTTTTTTTAACTTTTTTTGGCCATCTTTTTCTGTAACCAAATAACATTTGCCAACTTTTCAATATTTCTTTATAACTATTTTTTCTTTATTAATGTTATTCTTTGAAGATAAATATCTGTTTGTTTTAAACGATTATCATGGAATTTTCGTTTCTATATAAGCAATTACAAAATATTTTTGCTTTTTATGTAAATGATGATTTATAGACAAAATATGTTAGCTTTTACTTTTTTTATATTTTGAATTAAAATATACGCATTTATCTAACAGTTATTGGGTTACATAAAAATATTTAGTCTATGTAATCTTGATGTGATTACATAGTGGTTTGTATAGGAAGCCTAAATTATTGATTAAAAGCTCAGATGCCCGAATATCAAAGAATTCAAGGCTCTAAGTTTTTCAAGATAATTGATTATTCTCTAAGAATTTATGAATTTAGTAGAAACAAATATTGGCTAGAATAACTTAGATTAGTAACTACCGAGAAGCATTATTTGTGCATCTTCTAGTTGCCAGAAGTGTAAAATAACACAATACTTTAATACATACATCAGCTATGCAAGCAGAATATCGGCAGCGTCGTGAGCAGTTAATGGCAAAAATTGGTGATGGCACAGCCATTTTTCGCAGTGCACCAATGGCAGTGATGCACAACGATGTCGAGTATGTTTATCGCCAAGACAGTGATTTCTTCTACCTGACTGGTTTTAATGAACCACAGGCAGTTGCAGTGTTAGCGCCACATCATTCAGAACATCGGTTTGTGCTGTTTGTGCAACCGAAGGATCGGGAAAAGGAAGTATGGACTGGTTATCTTTCTGGGGTAGATGCAGCGAAGGAAATTTATGGTGCTGATGAAGCTTACCCCATTAGCGAGTTAGATGAAAAGTTGCCGCAGTATTTGGAAAAAGCCAGCCGCATTTACTATCACTTAGGACGCGATCGCACTTTTAATGACCAAATCCTGGGACATTACCAAAGTTTACTGCGGACTTATCCTAAACGCGGTACTGGGCCGATCGCTATTGAAGATACTGGCCCTGTCCTCAACAGCATGAGATTGATCAAAAGTGAAGCTGAGTTGGGGTTGATGCGTCAAGCAGTTGCGATCGCAACTGAAGCACACAATTACGCCCAAGAAATCGCTGTACCCGGACGTTATGAGTATGAAATTCAAGCGGAGATGGAACGCATCTTTCGAGTCCGGGGTGGAATGGGGCCAGCTTATCCTTCAATTGTGGCTTCCGGTGTGAATGCTTGCGTACTGCACTACATTGAAAATAATCGTCAAATGCAGGATGGAGAATTACTGCTAATTGATGCCGGTTGTGCATACGGTTATTACAACTCCGATATTACGCGGACATTTCCTGTTGGGGGTAAATTTACGCCCGAACAAAAGACGTTGTATGAAATTGTTTTAGAAGCGCAAAAACAAGCGATCGCTCAAGTGCAACCAGGTAATCCCTTCAAATTAGTTCACGATACAGCAGTGCGTGTCCTCACCGAAGGTTTAGTTGAGCTTGGCATTCTCAAAGGTGAAATTGACAAGTTAATTGAAGAAGAAAAATATAAGCCATATTATATGCACCGCACCAGTCATTGGTTAGGTTTGGATGTTCATGATGTGGGTGTTTACCAGCAGGGTGAAGACAAACCACAGATTTTGCAACCAGGTCAAATTCTGACAGTGGAACCAGGACTATATATTGTGCCTGACACTAAACTAGCAGAAGACCAACCAGAGACTGATCCTCGATGGATTGGTATTGGTATTCGGATTGAGGATGATGTGTTAGTTACACCTAATGGACATGAGGTGTTAACTGTGGGAGTTCCCAAAGCAGTGGATGAAGTGGAACGATAAAAAATGGGGATGGTACACACCATCCCCAAACTAAAATTGCGGACAAGCTATCAGATTCGTTGTCAGAATTCCTAAGATTTTATCTATTTCTTTAATAAAGTAATCGTTCTTATCGATAAAGATGGTATTCTCACAAAGTTTGAGAAATTTCCAATCTGTCCCTGTTGTAACTACACTATCAATTTCATTGATCATATTTCCTTGTTGCTGGTTAAACTTAACTGCATAGTATCATCTTGGTAGTAAAGTGTAGCGATACTTACGGCGACAAGCTACGCAAGTGAGTTTGATGATATCTCAGATCAAGAACAGCCTTCAACAAATTCAACTTCCGGCAGTTTACCTGACCGAAACTGAGTAACACGCTTCCCATCAGTCTCGAATACCACACGATATTTCTGATCAGCACGGTCTTTCGGGATAAATGTTAGGTAGTGTCCGCCTTGAACGTATTTATGAGGTGTGACTTGAATTTGTCCTGGGTAAAGAGACTTGATTTGCGCTTCGGTATCGCCGATTTTTGCACCTTTTAAGGTAGTAATTTTACTATCTCTCCACACATCTACCCTAGAAATGCGACCTTCTGTCACCATAAACCCAAGATTCTTCGGTTCCCATTCCGGCTTCACGTAGTAGCAATTATTATTAAGTGGATCGCCAACTAGCCGAGTACCAGCAGCTTTCTTCGCTTGAGAAACAGTCATTCCAACTCGCACCTGTCCAATGCCATTGGTAAACAATTTAGATTGATTGGTCAGTTTTGTCTGTGCTAGCACTGTCCCGACTGTCAAAGAAGAAAGGGCAAGCGTTGTAGTAAAAATAGTCAATAATTTATCTTTACTCTTCATAATTTTTGAGGTAAAAACACGTTTATAGTTTTATCTACAAAATTCATTGTTCCAATTTCAGGCTTTTCTCTTAAAGCCGTACAATCTCCATAATTCAAATTTTGCTGTCTACTAGCAATTATTCATAAATTATGAATGATGAACTAACTACTGACATGAGTCAGATCGCTCTTCATTGGCTAAATTTGCTACTAATCGACAGTAAAGCACTGGTAGAAGGGTCGAAGATTTTGCGATCGCAGTTTCGAGTAGTGCAAATGCTCGTAGTACCAAAATTCAGCTTCAGTATAACTTATAAACAACAGCTACATTACCAACATCGCTGTTCCTGAAAATGTGTACAGGCAAAGATAGAATTTTTGAAGCATTTAAAGTAGATTATTATACACAAAAATACGCAATATTCAATCAGCAGAAGTTCCTTTATCACTACCAGCGAATAAATTGATTTGGGACTCATCTACTTTATAAATAGAACTACACAAGCAGAAGTTACTGTAGTTTCTCAATTAGTAAGCACTTAAAAATGTTGAGACAGCAGTTTTTGGCTAAGTGTAGTTTCAAGAATAACTGTGCAATAAAAAAATGAGGATAGTGTTAACTATCCTCATTTTATTTTTTGTTCTTTTGCTCATTCCCAGGCATTAGCCCAGAAAAAATTACTTATTATATCTGTGGTACGTACTGCTGCTTTTCAGGTACCTCAGCGTACTCAGCCACAATCTGACGAAATTCTTCGCCGTCAATGGTTTCTTTTTCGATGAGCAAATCGACTAAGCGATCGGTGACAGTGCGATGGTCACGCACAATTTTCTTGGCGTTTTCGTAGCATTCTTCCACGATCGCTCGCACTTGTCCATCAATGCGAGAGGCAATAGATTCGGAATACTCAGATCGAGTTGTCCAGTCACGACCCAAAAACACTTCACCCTGCTGGCTTTCCAATGAAAGTGGCCCTAAGTCGGACATCCCGAAACGAGTCACCATCTGCCGCGCCATTCCCGATAACTGTTGCAAGTCTCCACCAGCGCCAGTTGTGACTTCCGCAGCCCCAAAAATTACTTCCTCAGCAGCACGACCGCCCAAAGCACCAGTAATCCTGGCTTTCAACTGAGAACGAGAAATTAACCCTTGTTCTTCGTTGGGAGTAAACCAAGTTAAACCCTGTGCTTGTCCCCGTGGGATTAAGGTAACTTTTTGCACTGGATCGTGGTCTTTTAACAAAGTTCCTACTAAGGCGTGTCCAATTTCATGGTATGCAATTAAGCGCTTGCTCTTGCTATCCACCAAAGGAGTACCTTCCATCCCAGCAACTACCCGATCCACCGCATCATCAATTTCGCGGAGAGTAATACCTTCTTTGCGTCTTCTAGCAGTCAGAATTGCTGCTTCGTTGAGTAAGTTGGCTAAGTCAGCACCGGTAAATCCAGGAGTGCGGCGAGCGATCGCATCTAAAGATACGCTAGTGTCTAGTTTCTTGTTCCGCGCATGGACTTGCAAGATTTCCAAACGCCCTTTGATATCGGGGGCATCGACTGTTACTTGGCGGTCAAAGCGACCGGGACGCAACAAGGCTGAGTCTAGTACGTCGGGACGGTTGGTGGCAGCAATAATAATAATGCCTGTGTTACCTTCAAACCCGTCCATTTCGGTGAGCAACTGGTTGAGGGTTTGCTCTCTCTCATCGTTACCGCCGCCGATACCAGCGCCCCGTTGCCGTCCAACTGCGTCGATTTCATCGATGAAGATGATACAGGGGGCGTTGTCTTTGGCTTTCTTGAACAAATCGCGGACGCGGGATGCACCCACACCAACGAACATTTCCACAAATTCTGAACCGGAAATACTGAAGAAAGGTACGCCTGCTTCACCAGCGATCGCTTTTGCTAGTAAAGTTTTACCAGTTCCAGGAGGCCCAACTAACAGTACTCCCTTGGGAATCCGTGCGCCTACAGCGGTAAATCTTTCTGGCTGCTTCAGGAAGGTGACGACTTCTTGCAATTCTTCTTTAGCTTCTTCAATCCCGGCTACGTCGTCAAATTTGACCCCGGTTTTTGCCTCCATTTGGAAACGCGCTTTGGATTTGCCGAAGTTCATCGCTTGACCTGGCCCGCCGGGGAGGTTGCTAGAACGCCGGAACAAAAAGAACAGCCCGGTAATCAATAAAACTGGAAACACGAGATTGCCCAACAAGCCCCAAATTGCACCATCATTCCGCATTGGGTGAGCATCAAAACTAATGGCTTTTTCTTTGAGCTTGCTAATTAACTCAGGAGCATTAACAGGCAAATCTACCCGCCATCTTTGGACGCGATTTTCGATGTCTGGATCGCGGGCTTCTATAATTGCTGTCCTACCGCCTTCGTACAGATCCACACTGCTGACGCGATCGCCATCCAAGTATTCTAGAAAGCGACCATAAGTCATGCGGGTATTGGCTGCATTCTTACTCATGTCAGTAGGAGCGCCTGCAAAGGCCCCTTGCCAGAAGAAAAAGCCAATTACCAAAGCCGGCAATGTCCAGAGTACTAGGACTTTCCAAGAGAATTTCATGTTAATTTGCCTTTAGATGGCTATACAACTCATCAGCCTTAGCAACCGAATGTTTCTCACTCTGTTGCTTTAAGCTGTTAAACGGATGTCTATAAATCCATTTTGTTTAATTTGATTTCTTACATGCACTGTCATAAGGCAATTAGGGCATTATGGCGATGCCAACAAGAATCTTAATCAAAGTTAACTTAATTTTAATACAATATCGCACGAGAAAAGGGAGCGCAACGGGATACAAAACCACAGATAATTTCTCCACAATGCTCCTCGTGCCGTTCCAGCCTCTCTCAATCATCATTGTGGGGAAGATTGTAGATGTAGATTTAGGGAGAGTGGGAGATGAGGGACACGAGGGAGCCGGGGAGGAAAAAATAATCCATGCCCAATACCCTACTTCACTTCTGTAATTTGTAAAGTGTAAGGGAGATACTTGCCTTTTTCGTAGGAACCAACCCAAATTTGGTAACTTCCAGCCAGCCATTCACCAACAATACCGGCATTTTTGCCGTCAACATCGTCATTGCACCAACTACCACCGGGCCCCTTGACAATTATGGTGGTGTCCTCAGGACTTTGCACTTGTAGCTTCAGGTAGTCAAATTTACTTGTTAGCGCTAATGTGTGGTCTGGTGTTTCATCAACAAATCCAGTGCAAGTACCAGTGACTGTTTCGCTCCTCCCGGCTACTTGACTCCCAGATATTGAACCACCACTCATCCCGCGAACTGTCAAGGGGTCTGGGGAAAACTGAGGACCAATGGTGACATCTCCAAATATCGTTGGCGCTTCCTGAGCATCAACCGCAGCATTAACTGCCGATGTGATGAAGAGCGTAACTATCATGAACGATAATCTCATCCCTCTATTGAGCGCTTTTGTTGGCATTGTAATTACGTTCGCTTCTAAGTGTTTTTGAAGACATGAATTTTACACACCAAGTTCCCAATGTGAGGAGAATTGACTACCTATTTTAGATTTGCAATTGGGGATAATTCATTAGTAATTAGTCAATGATTTTTTGTTCTTATAGTTGCTCTACCTTATGGATAGGGGCGCACGTTTGTGCGCCCCTAAAGTCTAAAATATTTCTAAAATCTGGAAGTAATAGCTAATTAGCTTCCGTTATTGCCCTATTCAAGCGCGACTTATCTAAACCAATCTGATTTAGTAGTAACCAAGATTGGATCAAGTCGGGGCCATGAACATCTCCAGTTAAGGCTGCTCGGAGCGATCGCATTACCAAACCTTTTTTGACTTTTTGCTCTTTCACCACTTGTTTGATAATGTCCTGGGCGGCGGCTTCCGAAAGTTGCGGCTGATTTTCTAAAGCTGTGACAATCCCTTCAAGGACAGCAGTAGAACCTTCTTGCTTCAGTTGTGTACTACCTTCGTCGCTAAATTCAACTGTGTCGCTAAAAAACAGTTGGCTTTGAGGTACTGCATCTACTAAACGAGTCAAACTCTGGCTAATTAAAGTTACTAGCTGCTCTAGCCAGGGGCGATCTCTTCCACCATCAAATTTATACCCAGCTCCTTGCCAATAGGGGATGAGTAAATCTGTGAGTTTATCTACTGGGGTATTGTGGATATACTGACTGTTCAACCAATCGAGTTTTGCCCAGTCAAACTTTGCACCCGCTTTATTTACACGCTCAAAGCCAAATTCTTTGGCTGCTGTTTCTAAGGTAAATATTTCTTGCGTCGAGTCTGGTGGCGACCAACCCAGCAATGTCATGTAATTTACCAAGCCTTCAGCAGTAAAGCCCATTTGCTGAAAGTCACAAATGGAAGTAACTCCATCACGCTTAGAAAGCTTGCGCCCTTCCATGTTCAAAATTAGCGGCGTGTGGGCAAACTCTGGAATTTTTGCACCCATTGCTTCATATAGCAGAATTTGCTTGGCAGTGTTGGCGATGTGGTCTTCGCCCCGGATAACATGGGTGATTTGCATATCGATGTCATCCACTACAACGACAAAGTTATATAAAGGTTGACCGCTTCCTTCTTCTGAGGCGCGGGCGATGACCATATCACCACCTAAATCGCTACCTCGCCAAGACATTTTTCCTCTTACTAGGTCATTCCAGACAATTTCCCGCCCATCTTCGATTTTGAAGCGAATCACAGAGGAGCGACCTTCTGCTTCAAATGCGGCGCGTTGTTCTGGGGTGAGGTTGCGGTGACGGTTGTCATAGCGGGGAGCTTCGCCCCTAGCTTTTTGGGCTTCTCTTAGCGCCTCTAGTTCTTCAGAAGTGGTGTAGCAGCGATAGGCTAATCCTTGATCTAGTAGCTTTTGCACTGCTTCTTTATAAAGATCCAGGCGTTGTGATTGGAAAAATGGCCCTTCATCCCAGTTAAGACCTAGCCAGCGCAATCCTTCAAGAATATTGTTGGTGTATTCGGGACGCGATCGCTCTAAATCTGTGTCTTCTATTCGTAGTATAAACTTCCCTCCGTGGTGGCGGGCAAATAACCAGTTAAATACAGCCGTTCTAGCTGTACCAATATGTAAATTTCCGGTTGGACTCGGCGCAATACGGACTCTAACAGTCACAGTTAATTCTCTCTTTTGCAAAGCATGATAAATGTAGCTTATATTCAAACCTTGAATTCTGAGTTAATGCCTTTGGGGGAGTTAATGCCTTTGGGGAATTAAAAACTAAAAATCACCGAACTGAACTTCGGTGATTCACTACTCATAAACTTAGAACGGGACTGACGGGGCTCGAACCCGCAACTTCCGCCGTGACAGGGCGGTGCTCTAACCAATTGAACTACAGTCCCTTGTTTGGCAACTTTGCTATTATCACTATTTTTTTTCTACTTGTCAAGTGTTTTGGAGTTGGAAATTCGGAATTATTTTTGTCCCGTCTCTCCAAGGTGCGAATTTTTCGTTAAAACCCTGATAATACAACCTGTGGCTGTGATTCCAGATGCTGTACCCGGATTTCTCACAAAGCCTGAAAAAAGAAGAGTCAAAAACTGCCAAAATGACTAATATACCTGAATTCCAGCA
>NZ_JBIQNW010000065.1:0-31396 GCF_047228265.1 Nostoc sp. UIC 10607
CCTGGTTTCATACCTATCTTTACAGCAATACTAATGAATACTCACACCTGTGTAAAAAACCTACACCTGTCAGACCCTAACCCTCCCCTTGCAAAGCGGAGGGAACTAAATTTCTTTTTTCCCCCCTTTGCAAGGGGGGATTAAGGGGGGTAATTTGGAATTACCAAAAATCAAGATTTTATGACAGAGCTTTATAACAAAACCTCGGAGAAAGAAAAAAGACGATCGCTCCGTAATAATATGCCATCTGCTGAAAAGATTTTGTGGGAAAGGTTGAAAAATCGGCAAATTGATGGTTGCAAATTTCGTAGACAGTACAGTATTGATGTATTTGTTGTGGATTTTTATTGTCCTGAATTAAAACTTGCTATAGAAATTGATGGTGATAGCCATTTTCAAGAAGGAGTGCAGGTTTATGATTATGAACGACAATGTTTTCTTGAATCTAAAGGGACTTGTTTTTTAAGGTTTACAAATCAACAGGTTTATCAAGAGTTGGAAGGTGCGATCGCAATGATTGCACAAACGGTTTGTCAATTGCGGAAGATTACCCCACCCTAACCCTCCCCTTGCAAAGGGGAGGGAACTAGATTTCTGGCTTCCCCCCTTTGCAAGTTACAAAAGTGAAGTGGAAAACCTGGAAGAAGGGAGGGAACTAGATTTCTTTTTTCCCCCCTTTGCAAGTTACAAAAGTGAAGTGGAAAACCTGGAAGAAGGGAGGGAACTAGATTTCCGGCTTCCCTCCTTTGCAAGTTACAAAAGTGAAGTGGAAAACCTGGAAGAAGGGAGGGAACTAGATTTCCGGTTTCCCCCCTTTGCAAGGGGGGATTAAGGGGGGTAATCATTCTATTAAAATCACAGCCAACCACTTTTAAAACATCCTCTAAGCATCACTATTTTCTAACCAACATTACCCGCAGCTAAAACTTGTTCAACTGTAAGCACAATTTCCGAAAAGGTTGCAGACACAATTTGCTGACTTCCGCTAAACTCTTTTTCCTCGTACAATCCCTCTGACAACAATAAAATTGTAATTTTTGACTCTATTGGATCTACAATCCAATATTCAGGAATCTCCAATGCTGCATATTCAGAACGTTTATACCGATAATCGCGTTTCACTGAATCAGGACTGACAACTTCCACTACTAACATCGGCGCAGACTGACAAACAGCAGATTCATCAAGGAATTCCATCACCTGTTCAGCCGTGACAACATAAACATCAGGCAATCTTGACTTTCGCCATCCCGTTCTTACCCCTGCCTCTCTAAAGCATAGCCAAGGTAAACTCAAGCGATTGATTTCTGCCTTAAAGTTCTCTTGAATAAAGTCAGAAATCAGTAAATGTCTAAAAGTTGGTGGATTCATGCGTTCTAGTTTTCCATCCACCAATTCATAACGGCTATCAGTACCATCGTCATAAGTAAGATATTCTTCAAAAGAGTATAAACGCTCTGTAGTTGTCTGTGTCATCGCGCTACTTTTAAATAAAGGGTTTTTTTGAGGTAGTCCTCAAAAAATTTGTAGTAGCGCTTAGACGCTACTACCTCTATTAATAAACTATTCCACCGTTATTCCACCGTTACAGACTTGGCCAAATTTCTTGGTTGATCGACATCCAAACCGCGACGGGCGGCAATATGATAAGCCAATAATTGCAAAGGAACTACTGTCAAAATCGGAGAAAGTAATTCTTCTACATGAGAGACAGGAAGAAGATCGTTAAAGATTTCCGCAGCTTCGCCGTCGTTGACAGGAGTAACGCCAATTAACCGAGAATCTCTGGCTTTGGCTTCTTGAGCATTAGAAATAACTTTTTCGTACACACTACCAGGAATTGCGATCGCAACTACTGGTACTTTCGCATCTAAAAGTGCGATCGGGCCATGTTTCATTTCTCCCGCTGGATACCCTTCGGCGTGAATGTAGCTGATTTCTTTTAATTTCAACGCCCCTTCCAAAGCAATAGGAAAGTTAATTCCCCTACCTATAAAAATGAAATCTTTGGTTTCAGCAAATTCATGGGCTAGCTGTTCAGTTAAACGTTCCTGAGTTTCTAAAGTTGCCTCAATTTCTTTGGGAATCTGCCGCAACCCATTAATAATTTTCTCTAATGTATCTTTTGAAACTGTCTGGCGACGAGCAGCTAAATCCAATGCCAAAGCATAAAATGCCATCAGTTGGGCGGTAAAAGTTTTTGTCGCCGCTACCCCAATTTCAATTCCCGCTAGAGTACTGATGATATGCGGTACCATATCACCAAGGCTGCTTTCGGGGCGATTAGTAATGCCTAGTAGTCGCGCTTGATATTTGGGTTCTTTTCCTTGGCGACGTTCTTTTTCCATCGCCAAAGCTGCTAGGGTATCAGCGGTTTCGCCTGATTGGGTAACACCAATGATCAACGTGTTAGCCGTTAGGGGTGATGGTGCATAGCGATACTCAGAAGCGTAATGCACCTGAGTTGAAATTCCTGCTAATTGTTCGATTAAATATTTTCCGATTAATGCTGCGTGCCAACTGGTACCACAGGCGAGGATTTGAATTTGTTCTAAATCGGTATATAAATCCGTAGGTAAACCAAGATTGATTGGTGATTCTATAGATTCGGCTGGATTAAAGTATGCTTCTAAACTAGCTCTTACTACCCCTGGTTGCTCATGAATTTCTTTGAGCATGAAGTGTTTGAATCCCTGCTTTTCTACCATTGCAGGATTGAAGTTGAGTAGCCGGGGTTGTTTTTTCAGCCTGTCGCCAGCAAAATTGTAAATCTCAACGCCCAAAGGTGTGAGACGGGCAATTTCGCCATTTTCTAAAGGTAGCACTGCACGGGTGTAGGCAACGATCGCAGGCGTATCAGATGCACAAAAGAACTCCCCTTGACCAAAACCAATGACCAAAGGTGCTTGTTGGCGAACAACAATCAATTCATCGGGGTAGTCAGCAGAAATAACTGCAAGTGCAAACGCCCCGCGCAAGTGGTTAACGGCTTGACGAATTGCCTCTAGGAAGGGAGATGAGGCAGATGAGGGAGAAGAGGGGGGAAGATCCTTTAAAAATTCGGCTATGAGATGGGGAATGACTTCGGTATCGGTTTCAGAGCGAAATTCGTGTCCTTTTACTTTGAGTTCCTCGCGTAATTCGCGGTAATTTTCGATAATGCCATTTTGGACTACCGCCACTCGCTTTGCCGTATCCAAATGGGGATGGGCGTTGTACTCTTCTGGTTTACCATGAGTTGCCCAGCGTGTGTGACCAATACCAATTTGAGCGGGAGTTTCTATTAGTTCCAGTTTAGAACGCAGGTTATGCAGTTTGCCCTTTGCCCGCACACAATTAACCTCACCTTCCCAAACAGTGGCAATTCCAGCCGAATCGTAGCCCCTGTACTCTAGTTTTTCCAGCCCAGCTAATAAAATGTCTGTCGCCGCTTGAGTGCCTATATATCCAACGATTCCGCACATTGTTCACACCACTTTTTTTCAGGATGATTAAATCCAGTATAGTGTTTACCACAAACTCGACGTTTTGCAAAGAAAAAAGGGAGTAATTGACTCCCTTTACCACTAGGTATTGCTAAAGATGCTTGCTATAAAGAAACTTTAAAATTCTTGAACACTGAGTTCTGAGTTCTGAGTGCTGAGTGAAGAATCAAGAAATTATTTTTTTGATTTACTTCTTTTGCCTCAGGACTCAAGACTCAGAACTCAGCGAGAACTCTGAACGGAGGCTTTCTTCGATGGTCTGTATCACTGCAAAGAGGTGCAAAGGCTTGCGCCTCTTCCTTGAGTCCGAGGGAGACAAGGCAACAGTTCTGGAAGAACGGTTGGGCAGTAGACCTGCATCGCGATCAGGAGTTCGGTGACTCAGCACTGAGCTTTTTAGTAAGCCAGACCCATACTGCGAGTTGTTTCAGCGCCCAGGTAAACCCGGATGCTCAAAAAGTCAGTGGGACAAGCGGTTTCGCAGCGCTTACAGCCCACGCAGTCTTCTGTACGGGGTGAAGAGGCAATTTGAGCAGCTTTACAGCCATCCCAAGGAACCATCTCTAGTACATCAGTAGGGCAAGCGCGGACGCATTGGGTACAGCCAATGCAGGTATCGTAGATTTTTACGGTATGAGACATTGAAAAAGCCGCTCCTTCCGAGTGTTCTTCTCTGCGAAAGAATCATAATCAACGCATAGTTTACCGCAGTGGTTGATAGGCCGTAATCAAAAGGCTACATAACTTCAAACAATGTAATGAGCACCCTTGATCAGTTGTTTTTCCGAGATCGTCCCTATTGCCCTATTAATCAGCAACATCATAGAAGCGTATTTACCCCGCTGACGTATCATGATGGGGTTTAATCGTAAAGACTAATGAAACAAAAATCAATCTACAAGACTAAATGCGAAAGTTATCTATGCTACTTATTGATTGGCAACTATATATCGTCAAATAGAGCCAATTTATAATTTAATGTTAACTTTCCATCAAAATTCCCAAATTAACTATAGCGGTAATAATCTGATGATTGCGATCGCTATTACAGCCAAATAGCACAGATGATCAATTTAGAAGCTGCTTTTTATGATCGCGTTGCTGTCAACAGACGATGCCTTCGGCAAGGCTTCGCCAACGCAATCAGCAATTTTAAGCGATCGCTCACCGATAACTTGTATATTTGACTTTTTAAATCTACCAAACTCATAATTTTTACTTTTCCAGATCAGAGAATTTCTGAAATCGCAAATTCATCAGTTATAGCAGCAATTTCTGTTGGAATATTTACTTCATTAGCTATCACGTCCAGTTGGCCTTCTGAATTTTCCACATCAGCCAAATTATCTTTTTTATACTCA
Source organism: Nostoc sp. UIC 10607 (assembly GCF_047228265.1). Classification (NCBI taxonomy): domain Bacteria; kingdom Bacillati; phylum Cyanobacteriota; class Cyanophyceae; order Nostocales; family Nostocaceae; genus Nostoc; species Nostoc sp. UIC 10607. The sequence continues at coordinate 4,847 of NZ_JBIQNW010000065.1, forward strand.
CTTTCTCGGATTTGTCGAGCAATACTTTCTAGCAGCCAAAGTTGTTCTTCTACAGACAAGGCACGGACGGAGCGCTCAATTTCTAGTAAATTCGGTGATATCATTTTGCTTCTGATTCCAAGCAGGGCATATTTTTCAAAGATATTATATGTAAGTCTATCTGGTTAACTAGAGTATCGCAAATCCCGCATCATTTTCTCCAAGTTTATCTTTTCACAAATCAAATGAGATTGCTATAAATAACTAAAAGCCAGTTTTATGACTTTTTAATTAGGTATTCCTGCTGAAGCAAAATGTACGCTAAACTGACTACATGAATTACGAAACAGCTCGGAAACTCCTCATAGATCAGACAATTACAACCGAGGAAAACCCAGATGCGCTGTTAACGCGTATGAAACAGGGGAAACCACCGGTACCCGGTCAGATCACTTCAATTTTGTTGGCATTGAAAGTGGTGTTTGAAGCCCTCAAAGATGCAAAGAGCCTAGACCGAGAACTGGCTTTGGCCCTTTATCAGTTAAGCATTAAGGCGCAACAGCTATTTGCCGCAGGGCGTAAAGCCGGGATAGATTGGCCACCACTACTGAAGGAAGATTTATTACGAATTTCCTTAGCATCTGAAAGTATCTTTTCGGGTATATGGCAGACCCTCGCTCCTATGGGATTGGGGAAGCTATAGAACACCAATTCAGTAATATTTAAATGAGAAGGGATGATTAGGGCAGGGGGAGAATGACTAATGCCCAACGCCCATTAACGAACTTGCAGTTCATTTTCTAACTTATCGAGGTCAGTTTTGAGCAAAACTGTCATTTGACCGGTAAAAGCTTTGCCAGTCTTGGGTTGGGCAATTTCCACCCAATATACATAGCGATCGCCTACTCGTAATTCTCCCTTTAAAGCTTCCCGAATTGGAGTTTTAGCAAGACGCGCCGAGTTAACTACCTTCTGGTTGGAATACTGATAAACGACTTGGGCGCGATCGTAGTCTTGATAAATCTCCAAGCCATAAATCACCCGCAAGGATTCTTGGAGACGGGCAAATGTCATCCCGTTAATGGCATCATACATAGAAATTCGCTCACTCCGAATTCTGCCACGGTCTTTAGAAAACTCCACCCTACCGGGAGGCAATACCGACGCTTGAAAAGTGAAACGTTGGGCAGCAGTATCACTCTTTTGCACAAATAATTGCTCCCCACTTCTGGGACGGAGTGTGGGATGTGCTTTAATCCAGGTGCCTACTTCCTCTGTACTTTGCCCTGGTAAAGCATTGGCTTGAGAATCAAAAAGCGTTCCCACGCACATCGCGGGCACTAGAGAAAAAGGCAAAATCAGACAGTTAAGTAGAGATTTTTTGAGCATTTTGCTGTTCAGGATTTTCATGGAAATTTGCCCATTAGGGAGTAACCATAGTCTTCCCGTTTTTCAGCAAGATTATTTCAAGTGTCAACTTAACTTAAGACATCAGGGATCTTACTTATTCTCTCGTTCATAATGCTCTGGCTGATTAGGGGCTGCTGCCTCTAATTAGACATTGAGTCAGAGCCGAACGCCTGAAAGCAACGATCATAGTTGACCTCAACCCAGCTATCAAAGTATTTCAAACCTTCAGGCATCATGCGGCCTTTCTCTCGAAATCGGTGGTATATCTTTTTAGCTTTACCGTCCTTAAATCGCTCAATCACCATAAATAAAATTTTGTCTCCTTGCTCACACTCGAATTACTTTAAGCGGACATGATTTAAAACCGTGTCCTATTTGGGGCGAATAAGACACGGTTTCATAGAAGTATTTAGTTATAATATTACAAAAATCAAAGTAAGATTTGATTTATACCAAGGTATTCCATTTACTGAGTTTTGTTTTCTGGTTTATTAACTTTCTCTGTTGTGGGAAAAATTTGGTTATCGTAGTTTGTCCTTTCTTGAGTCAGGGCGATCGCACTAAAGAAAATGGCACTTCCTACAGCCAAGGCTACCATAGGACGCTTGAGCAAGACAAAATCTCTGATAATCCTAGCTAAAGGTCGGCTTTGCCGACGTAGCGCCGAAGACATCATCAATTGTCTCCAAGTAAACGGATCGCGGACATAATGGCCGCTTTGGCAAACTACTAGCCGTTCCTGGCAATAGGGACAGCAAAACAAGCCCATGCGAGTTTTAACTGGTTTGGGCGTAGCATTTCTTTGGCAAATTGGGCAAGTAACATAATGATTATCAAAGGTGTGTATATTCATTTACCTCGTCCGCCTAGTCCATTTACTCGCTCTATAACAATAGCTATATTGAATTGGGATCAATGTGTGGTCTGAAATCAGCCATAAATCACACATACATTGTATTACTACCAAAGATGGCTCAATGGTCGCAACACGAGTATAACTAGATTTCGGCAAGGATGACTCCTTGTTAATGTTTGCGGGTGCGTCCACCCAGCCGACAAAAACTTTGTTATCTCTAGAAAGAATAGCGTTGGCGCTCACTCGCACCCTACTAGCTATAGTTGACCCTCAAATAACAATTGTCTCCCATTTAACCATTCTCCCCACAAAAATTTTGCACAATGACATTTTTTGCTAAAGGTTTGTAAATCAAGCAAATAAAGTCTACTTGTCTGGTTGCTAAATAATGGCTCACAATGAGAAGTAACAGATAAAAATTTAAATTTTTTCTTACATTTACCCCGCCTCTCAATGACTCTCTTGCCTCCCACTCAACTGAGGAAGGTAACGGAACAACCTGCCTTTCCTACACCTTCCGCTCGTTTAGCTCACCTCATTAATCGTTTTCAACCATCCCCAGAAACCGTTGTCCTGTTTTTAGCCATGCTCATTGGCGGTGGTACAGGTATGGGTGTAGTCACCTTTCACTATTTAATCCAGTTGATTCACCAGCTGATGCTGGAAAATTTAATGGGTCAAATCGGTGTCTGGGGTGCTTGGACTTTAGCCTGCGTTCCGACCCTTGGCGGATTAATCGTTGGCTTGATGCGCTGGCGCACTCAAGACTTTGGCCCTGGACTTTCATCTCTCATTGCCGCTTCTCAGGGAACAGAGATTAAGCGACCACTACGACCAGTTACGAAGATGCTGGCTGCATCTGTTTCTTTGGGAAGCGGTGCTTCTTTGGGGCCAGAGGGGCCGAGTGTAGAAATTGGCGCAAATTTTGGGATGTTGTTCTCTGTGATCCTGAATGTATCTCAAGAACGACAACGTTTGCTTTTAGGTGCTGGCGCGGCGGCTGGACTTGCGGCTGGATTTAATGCTCCCATCGCTGGAGTATTTTTTGCCCTAGAGGTGGTGATGGGAGCGACATCTTTCGCTACTTCTGCTGTGAGTGTGGTACTGCTAGCGGCGGTGGTAGCAGCACTAATTGCCCAAATTGGTTTGGGGGCACAACCAGCTTTTGATTTACCTGCTTACCAAGTCCTCAGTCCTTTGGAATTACCCCTTTATCTTGGCTTGGGTTTAGGGGCCAGCCTAGTTTCTCTGGCTTATACTCAATCAATTCGGGGAGCAAAAGCCTGCTTTGCTGGAAAGGTTCCAGGATTTGAAGTTTTGGGACGAATTCCTCAGCCGATTCATCCAATTATTGGCGGTGTGATGATTGGCGCAGTTGCTTTGCACTTCCCGCAAATTTTGGGTGTCGGTTATGAAACTGTAGAAGCAATGCTTCAGGATGTGGAGTTTCCACTCTACCTGTTAGTGGTGCTGTTGGTCGTGAAGCTACTGATGACTGCAATTAGTACAGGTAGTGGTTTTATCGGCGGTTTGTTTGCACCAGCAATGTTTTTAGGTGCTTCTTTTGGCTCGGCTTACGCCAAAATTTTGGCTGTGGCATTCCCGACAATTTGCGATCAAATGGCGGCTCCCCCAGCTTACGCAATGGTGGGAATGGCAGCAGTACTAGCTGCTAGTGTCAGAGCACCGTTAACGGCTATTTTAATGCTGTTTGAATTAACCCGCGACTATCGCATTGTTTTACCTTTGATGGCAGCTGTGGGTTTGAGTGTTTGGCTAGTGGAAAGGATTAAACCAACTTTTAACTCTAACTCTAACTTACAACAGATTGGTCTTTCGGAATTGAAAGATGAACAAGCGGAAATTGTGCAGCAAATTTTGGTAGAAGATGCGATGTATCCCTGCCCAAAAAAATTACCTGCAACCCTTGGAGTATTAGATGCAGCTGTAGAAATGATCCGCGATCGCGTCCGCAGTGCTTTAGTAATTGATGAAGCAGAGCAATTAGTTGGTATACTTTCTCTTGAAGATATTAACCGTGCCCTTGCTATTTGGCAAACTTACCCAAATTCCTTAACTGAAATTCCAGATAATTTATCGAGTCAAACTCTCATAGACATTTGTACTACTGAAATCCTTTATGCATGGCAGGATGAACTATTATCTGAAGCTCTAGACCGCATGAGTCTTCGAGGTTTGCATCAATTACCAGTGGTAGCACGAGACAAACCTGATCGCATTTTGGGTTTACTAGAAAGAGAGCAAATTGCACTAACCTGCAATTTAGCAGTTACGCGCAAGGCACTTCGCCACTATTTACCAGTCTTACCCACCACAGATATAGTTATTAGTCATTAGTCATTAGTCATTGGTCATTAGTCATTGGTTTCACAAATGACAATTGACTAATGACTATTTATTAAGCAGTGGCTTCTATGGTTTCATCATCTTCCCGATCTTCTGGGTCTACCTGTCTCAGACGAATGTGCTTTTTGCCTAAAGTGATCAGAAACTCATCTCCTGGTTTCAGATTCATCTGTTTTGTATAAGCTGAACCTATAAGTAAGTTACCATTCGATTGCACACTAATTCTATAGCTAGCACTACGTCCACCGCGCCCATTAGCACTGGGTGTACTGTCCAACTGAATGCCTTCGGCATCAATTAGGGCATTTAAGAACTTCATCATATTGACGCGCTCTATACCATTTTTGGTAACGGTATAGTAGCCGCACTTCTTGGCTTTGTCTTCTTTGCTCTCGCTCTCTAGCTCTTTAACTTTTTTGAGCAGTTCTTCACCGAGTAGGGGTTCAATTTTTTTCTGTTTAGGCATCAACTTAGGTCGAAAATGAATGTTTGAAGTGTTTGAATCGATTTTATTTTAGCTGAGGTTGAGCTAATAGGAACATAATCCTTTAGTTTTTATCTCAACCTAGCCAAGTATATTACACTCATAGGCACAATTGTTATGCCATTACCAATATTGCCAAGACAATCTATTTTAGATAATGCTGGCAATGCTGATAACTATATATATATAGTTAGTGAATCACTGCTAAACTATACAAGTTTTAAGTTTTCTAAACTAACGCTCAAAAAGTCGTTTACTTGCTGAGGATGATAACTGAGTCACAGAATGATAAGTAAAACTGATCCTTAGTCATTGGTTATTTACAAATGACTAAGGACAAAAAATCAAACAATCAAGCTGGCCAAAATGAAACTAACTACCAGAGGACACTACAGTGTGAAGGCACTGCTAGATTTGAGTTTACAGCCAAAATATGGCCCAGTATCTGTGAGAGCGATCGCTAAACGCCAAGATATCCCAGCTCCTTACCTCGAAAAACTACTAATAGAAATGCGTCGTGCGTCTTTAGTAAAATCAATTCGTGGTAGCATCGGCGGATACCAATTAGCAAGAGAGCCTGCACAAATATCTATAGGACAAATTTTAGAAGCAGTTGGCGAGACTAGCCATTTACCCCATCACACCCCAGCACCTGCACAAGCTGAAGATTGGGTAACATTTAGCCTTTGGCAGAGACTCAACCAAAAGCTCAAAGAAGCTTTGTACAGTATTACTTTGGCAGACCTTTATTACGATGCTCGTAGCTGGCAAGCTTCCCTTGGGGAAGAAGCTAGTTTTGTGGTTTAGTCAAGAGTCAATAGTCCAAATATTGACCCTTGATTCTTAACCCTTGACTCGTAACTTATGACTAAAAGCATCTATATCTTAATAATTGCTGCACTTTTAGATTACTTAATTGGCGATCCTTGGAATTGGCCTCATCCAGTGCAAATTATGGGGTGGGCAATTTCTCACTTGACGAAATTTTTTCTCCAATTGTGTCAAAATTCTCTAACACAACGCCTAGCTGGAATTGCACTAGGTCTTATCCTAATAATTGGTAGCGGTCTTGTTGGCTTTTTGATTATTCAAAGTGCCAGATGGGTTCATCCGTTATTGGGAATTGCAATAGATAGCATTCTTTTGGCTAGTTGTTTTGCTGGCAGAAGTTTGCGAACAGCAGCGGTGGCTGTTTTAGAACCTTTAACAGCGGGAGATTTAGAGAAGGCTCGTAAAGTTTTAAGTAATTACGTTGGTCGAGATACACAAAAGCTTTCACAAGCAGAAATTTTGCGAGCCGTTTTAGAAACGGTTGCAGAAAATGCTACCGATGGGGTGATGGCTCCGCTTTTTTATGCAATTGTTGGTATCTTTATACCAATCGTGGGGCCAACTCCCTTGGCTTTAGCATACAAAGCCAGTAGTACCCTTGATTCAATGGTGGGCTACCGAGAAGCACCCTATACTTATTTGGGATGGTTTTGTGCGCGGTTGGAAGATTGTTTAACTTGGCTACCTTGTCGGTTAACAGTTGTGACTGTGGCGCTGTTATCTGGTAAACCGATGCATGTTTGGCGAATTTGTCGTCGGGATGCAATTAATGACCCTAGTCCCAATTCTGGCTGGAGTGAGTGCGCCTATGCTGCTTTCTTGGGTGTGCAGATGGGGGGTACAAATTGGTATCGCGGGACAGCTAAGTACAAACCACTGCTAGGAGATGCTATTTATCCCATTACTGTAACTTCCATTCAGAATGCTTTACAGCTGACTCGATATTGTTCTTTGCTATGGTTAGGAATAGCGATCGCTATATTCTTAATACTCCCCAATCGATAAAGATAAATGTTAAATAATCAAAACTCCTAACTCTTAACTCATCACCCCTAACTTATCACTCGCTATGTCTGCCAAAGTAGTTGAAATTCTCTCATCCGAAGAAATCCGTCGTACCTTGACTCGTCTTGCCTCTCAAATTGTGGAAAGGACACGTGATTTGTCTCAACTGGTACTTCTTGGTATTTATACCAGAGGCGCTTTATTAGCCGAGTTGTTGGCGCGTCAAATTGAGACGCTGGAAGGTGTAGCCGTGTCAGTCGGCGCTTTGGACATTACATTTTATCGAGATGACCTCGACAAAATTGGATTGCGGACTCCAACGAAAAGCGAAATTCCTTTTGATCTTACGGGAAAAACAGTTGTACTGGTGGATGATGTGATTTTCAAGGGACGGACGATTCGCGCTGCTTTAAATGCAGTCAACGACTACGGTAGACCAGAGGTGATTCGTTTAGCTGTGTTAGTAGATAGGGGTCATCGAGAATTACCAATTCATCCAGATTTTATTGGCAAGAAGTTGCCTACTGCTAAAGAAGAAGTTGTCAAAGTTTACTTACAAAATTGCGATGGACGAGATGCAGTAGAGTTGATTAGTCATTAGTCATAAGTGATTAATTTCTTCCCTTCCTCCCCTATCCCCCACTTCCTCACCGCAAAATTGGGCTACCGTGATGATGAACTAAATACCACTTCCCACCAAGAAAATGAAATACATTTGTAGCTGTTGATTGTGCTTCAAGTCTTCTCCCACCTACTACTTGGAACACATTTTCTCTAAGTACAATGTAGGCAATATTATCCATTATTTCTGTAGCAATTATATCAGTGTTTATTTCGATATAAGCAGTGTTTTTAAATATCTGCTCCCAAGAGGTGCGAATTTCTTTCCAACCTCGCAGTATATTACTTCCAGGATGAATGCAAAAACTACCAGTTCCTTGTGACCATACTGCACTCATTATCTCAATATCTTTTCTTTCAAAAGCACGATAAAAAGCTGCATTAGCCGCTAGTACTTCATCCTTCATCATGGGTAATCAAATATTTAAAAGTTATGAGTTAGGAGTTACTAAATTATAACTCTCAATTTTGACAAATTAGTAATTATCAATACCAATACCCAACCCCCAACTCCTAACTCTTTTTAACGGTGCTAATAGTTTGCAATAATTGGCTAGCTGTATAAGGCTTGGATAAAAAGGCTTTGATGCCCATGTCATAAGCTGTATTAACTTTATCAGTCGAACTCAATCCACTAACAGCAATAATTTTTACATCTGGGTTAATTTTTCGCAGGGTGCGGATAGTAGTTATCCCATCCATAGACGGCATAACCATATCAGTTAATACAAGAGATATTTCATCTCGATGTTCTGCATATAAGGCTATTGCTTCAATGCCATCACTAGCTGTGATTGCTTTGTAATTATGGCTTTCTAGAGATGTTTTTGTCACATCTCGAATGGCAGCTTCATCATCAACAACTAAAATTAATTCTCCTTGCCCTGAAGGTAATCCCTGTTCTTGTTCTTCTACAGTTTCCGCCGCCTCTTGTGCTGGTAAATACACCTTAAATTGGCTACCTTTTCCCTGTTTACTAGATACGTCGATAAAACCACCGTGGCTTTTAATAATGCCAAGTACTGTAGACAAACCAAGACCAGTACCTTTACCAAGTTCTTTAGTAGTAAAAAACGGCTCAAATATCCGATCTAATATTTCTGATTTAATACCAATTCCGCCATCACTAACAGTAATCACAATGTGGTGGCCAACTTTAGCTTCAATATGCATGTTGGCATAATTTTCATCAATAAAGAGATTTTCCGCCAATATTTTTAAAGTTCCACCATTTGGCATAGCATCACGAGCATTAACGCACAAATTCATCAGTACTTGATGCAGTTGGGTAGCATCGCCAATTACAGTCCAAAGATTTTGCGGAATTTGAGTGGAAACTTCAATGGATTTGGGAAAAGTTTCTCTCATAATTTGCTGAATTTCAATTATTAAATGCTTTAATTGTAAGACTGTGCGATCGCCTTCCAGCCCACGGGTAAAAGATAATACTTGCTTAACTAAGCTTGCCCCACGTTTTGCATTTGTGATCAATATTGGTAACAGTCGCCGAGAACGCTCATCATTAACTTGTGACTCTAACAGTTGCGCTGTCATCAAAATCGGGGCAAGAACATTATTCAGGTCGTGGGCGATACCACTGGCTAAGGTGCCAATACTTTCTAATCGCTGGGCGCGGAGAAATTGTGCTTCTAGTTGTTTTTTCTGTGTAATATCAGTGTTAACAACGAGAATAGATTGTGCTTTATTACCGAATTCATGTACCAGTGTCCAACGGCTTTCAACAATAATTTCTTTACCTGATTTTGTTTTTTGTTGTAGTTCGCCCTCCCAAGAACCATTTTGCATCAAAATACTGAGTGCTTCTTGAACTTGAGACACATGTTTTTCATGCCAGAGAACTCGTGTCTTCTTATTAATAGCTGCTTCTTTTTTCCAACCGTACAGACTTTCAGCAGCTTTGTTCCAAAATAAAATTTTATCGTCTAAATCACATACAAAAATTGCATCGGTGGCAACATCTAGTAAAGCGGCTTGTTCGCGGATTTTCTGTTCTGTTTGCTTGCGCTCAATGGCATAGCGGATAGAACGCTCTAATAAAGGTGCAGTCAACTGGCTTTTTTCTAGGTAATCTGCGGCTCCGGCTTTCATCGCTTCGATATCTATTTCCCAGTCGCCCTGACCTGTCAGCAAAATTATTGGAGAACAACAGCCGTTGGCAATTGCTTCGCGCAAAAGTTCCAGTCCATTGTGTGGCCCTAAACGGTAGTCTACAAGATAAATGTCATGTTGGTGGCGAGCGATCGCATTCCTTGCTGCTTCATAATTATTTACCCATTCCAGTTCGCAGTTTGCTACCTGAAATTCACTGAACCAATAACGAGTCAAAATATAGTCGTCTTCGTCATCATCAATGAACAGAACTTTGATGGTGCTGTTGTCCATGTTTTTCTCCCACTGCTTCTAGTGGTAGCTTCACAATTTCAAACCAGTATTTCACTAGAGTCTTCATGACCTCAACAAATGAGGCAAAAGCCACTGGCTTTGTGATAAAAGAGTTGGCACCAAAATGGTAAGTATTATATATATCTTCTTCTATTCGTGATGTTGACAGTACTACAACTGGAATTCGCCGTAGTTGTGGGTCAGTTTTTATCTCTTTGAGCACCTCAAGACCGCCAATTCTTGGCATATTCAAATCTAATAAAATCAAACCCGGATGCGGTGAACTGCTGGTGTGAGCATATCGACCCCGATGATATAGATAATCCATCAACTCTTCACCATTTCTGACGATGTATAGTTCAATTGGCAATTGACTTTCTGCCAGCGCCTCACGAACCAAGATGCCGTCATCTTCATCGTCATCAGCCATTAAAATCGTGACATTTGTTTGTCGACCCTTCACTATGCATCGTCTCCTTTGCATTGGTTTATTATTATGAATCAAGTTATTAACCCGGTACAGATGGCAACTCTTACGTTGACAGAAAGCATCAAATATGCAATTTAAATCTTTAGATATGAAAGTTTTATTTTTTCGTTATGATAACGAGAAAGCCCTGTGGTAGTGTTGCCAATAGCCTGAAATAATCGAATCTCATTAATACTTAACATCATGGCAAATTTGTACAATGCATAAGTCCTACAAATTACAGGGTTGCAATTGTACAATTAAGCTAATTTTGGGGTCTAATATTAATCCCTCCCCAGGAAGAAAAATTAAGAGTGGGAATCAACTGACAATGCGATCATAAATTTCGCTCCTTGCCCAGGTTGGCTTTGGGCTGTGATATTTCCATGATGACGCTCAATAATTTTCCGGCAGATCGCTAAACCTATGCCAGTACCTTCGTATTCAATGCTACTGTGCAAACGTTGAAAAACATTAAAAATGCGATCAAGATATTTTTCATCAAAGCCAATACCATTATCTTCTACGATGATTTGACAAAGTTCAGAATTAGCAGATATGTTGTTATCTGCTTGATTCTTTAAAATTGTACTATAGATTCTAATAATAGGTGGTATTTGTGGGCGGTGGAATTTGAGAGCGTTACCAATGAGGTTTTGCAATAATTGACGCATCTGTAAAGGATCAGCTTTAATGGTGGGTAACTCTCCTATTTCTACAGTTCCTCCAGTTTGCTGGATATAAATTTCTAAATCAGATACTACCTCTTGGGCAATTTTTGTGAGATTTACTGATACAAAAGGCTGTGCTCTGGTAGTAACTCGTGAAAGTGTTAACAAGTCTTCAATTAATGTCTGCATTCTCGATGTAGCATTCTGCATTCGTTCTAGATAGTCACGCCCCTGTTCGGTTAATGTGTCGCCACAGGTCGTTTTGAGCCGATCGCCAAAAGTTTTAATCTTACGCAGTGGCTCTTGCAAATCGTGGGAGGCAACAAATGCAAATTGTTTTAGTTCTTCATTGGAACGGGTGAGTTCTTGCCGTTGCCGAGTTTCTTGTTCTAAAATTAGGCTTTGAGCTGAGGCAATGCCTATTTGATCTGCTAGCTGTTGCAAAAGTTCAATTTCCGAGTTAGTCCACTGGCGGGGATGGGCGCACTGATGGGCAATTAATAGCCCCCACAGTTGATTTTTGAGGAAAATTGGGACTACAAGGTTAGCTCTAACGGCGAATCGTTGCAGCAATTCGACGTGGCAAGGTTGGATATTAGCTTCTTGTATATTGTTAATAGAACTAATTCGCCCTTGGCGGTACTGCTCGATGTAATCGTTGCGAAAGCAAGAGTCGGTAATTTGCTGCCCCAGCACAACAGGCAAACCGGGAACTACTGCCTCTTGAACAGCGAGAAAAGAGCCATTTGGCTGTAGGCGCAAGATTAGTACACGGTCGGCAAGCAGTAGCTTTTGCACCTCTATGACACTGGTTTGAAGAATATCATCGATTTGTAAAGACTGACGAATTTTCAGGGTGATATTAGCGAACAATTGCGATCGCAAGTTTTGGCGTTCTAATTCTGCTTGTACCCGATTGCGATCGCGTAGTACGGCTTGCCGTTCGGTAATATCCATCATCGCGCCCATCATCCGCACTGGTTTGCCTGTTTTGTCATGGACGACATAACCGCGATCAAAGACGTAGGCATAAGAACCATCACTGCGGCGAAAGCGGTATTCATTTAGCCAGAATTTTTCACCACTATTTATTAGTGCATATGCTTGGGTGGCGATTCTCTGCCTGTCGTCTGGATGTATGTGTTCACTCCACCAATGAGCAGTGAATGTTATTTCCTCTTTTGAGTAACCAAAGAGCGTTTGTAAAGCTTGATTCCACCACACCTCATTAGTCAGCAAATCCCAGTCCCATAAAAGATCATTGGTAGCATGGGCGACTATTTGGAAACGTTCTTCGCTCTGACGCAGTTGTTCTTCTGCCAGTTTGCGTTCGGTGATATCTGTATAGCAACTTGTCATCCGCACTACATCATCTTTATCCCATACTGCCTGACCACGATCCAAAACCCATTTATAGGTGTTATCTTTACACCGGACTCGATGTTCGCTGATGAAAAACGGGGTAACTTTAGCAAAGTGATCGGCGATCGCTTGTCTGACAAATCCGATATCATCTGGATGCACTCGTGTAGCCCATTCGTCTAAATGATTGGAAATCTCATGTTCTTCGTAACCAAGCATTTGCTTCCAGCGAGTTGAGAAAAAAACTTGATCATTTTTAACATCCCAGTCCCAAATGCCATCATTATTGCCCTGCACGGCTAACTGACAGCGTTCTTCACTTTCTTTGAGTGCGTCTTCCACATGTTGGCGCTCAATGGCTGTAGCTAGAACATTGGCAACAGCTTGGAGAAAAGAAATATCATCTTTGGTGAAGGTATGGTGTCTGGTTGTGTGTGCCCCGAACACACCAAAAGGACGCTCTTTGCCATGAATAACTACGCTAATACCGCTGACCACTTGATGCTCATGTAAGAGTGGTGGCCCATTGAATCGTGTTTCGGCGCTCAGGTCATTAACAATCACCGGTTCTTTGGAAAGCAGGGTGTAGCCAGCTTGAGAATTTATCCCCGCGCTAACGGTTGCCTTTCCCACAAGTCCAGGTTGCCAACCGACTCCGGCGCGTAACAGCAATCTATGATCATCTGGCAGTAGTTCCAAAATTTTGCAAGACTGAACTTTTAGGCATTGGGCGACGATTGTTACACATGAGTTCATCAGTGTAGTCAAGTCTGTACTAGCTAGGGCCAGTTGACTTAGTTCTGCAACCATCGCTTGCTGGTTAGCACGAACTTCTAGCGCCTCCTCGGCTTGCTTGCGCTTGGTGATGTCCATGTATACCCCAGACATTTGCACAGCCACCCCAGATGCATCTTTAAAGGCAACTCCTTTGCTGGCTAAAACACGAATTCTCCCATCGGGTAAAACAACTCGAAATTCGATGTTATATTTGACTCCATCCCGAATAGCTTGCTGATGCGATCGCCTGACAAAATCGCGATCGTGGGCATGAATGCAGCAGATGAAAGCTTCATAGGTGTAGTTGAAAATCCCTTTCTCTAAGCCAAAAAGTGCTTCCAGATTATCTGACCAAGAAATTTTGTTCGTCAGCAGATCCCAGTTCCAGATGCCCATGCGAGCAGCATCTAATGCGATCGTGAGTTGTGCTTCCCGCAATTGTGCCTGTGCAGTTTGCTGTCGTAATTCCTGCACAGCCCGACTACCTTCCAGAATCCGGCGCAATCTTTGACGCAATATTGGCCATTGAATCGGCTTGGTAATAAAGTCAGTTGCACCCACAGCAAAAGCTTTTTCTACGGTTGCCTGATCAGAAAAACTAGTAATCATTAACACTGGTGTCTCTTTGCCATCGGGGAGTGCTTGCAGTTGAGCGCAGCAGCTAAACCCATCCATCACTGGCATCATGATATCCAACAGTACTATATCTGGGTGGAGGCGAGTATAGGTAGCGATCGCCTCTAAACCGTTACTCGCTTCTACCACCTGATACCCTGCTTCTGTCAATTGCTCACACAGATGCGATCGCATTAAATTGTCGTCGTCTACAACTAGAATCAGGTTACTCATTTTTCCCTTGTTTTTTGCGATTAAGCAATAGACTGTGCCAATTTTAAGTATTTAATTTTGGATTGCAAAAAATTTCAACCCTGCAATTTAATTAGTTTTACGGACAGATAATTAATTTGTAGAGAAACATAAAAAATATTATTGTTCCCAGCCCCAGGAATACAGAGGTTACAGTACGATTGCTTTATTCTAAATTATCAAGAAAGGCAGAGGGCAGTTCTTGCTGGAGGAAGCCTGTGACCGTTCGCGCAGCGTCTCCAAGAGTTGGGAACAAGGGTCTAAAACCCTGCCGTCTACACGGCGCTTACAATTGGGAGCCAGTCCGGTGGACGGGTTTCCCGGCATAAAGGAACTGGCGTGCAGGGTCTGAATCCCCGCCCAAGGGACTTCCAACTAAAAAAAGATCCCATCGCTTTCTTGGCAGGGGAGCAGGGAGCAGGGAGCAGGGGGGAGCAACAGTCGTGTTGAGTCCAGAAATTAGAATAATTTATTTTTTGGAGTTCCCCAATTGTTCCTTCTGCCTTCTGCCTCCTGCCTTCTTCAAAACCTGACCTGCACTGATGATTTTTTGAGGATGAATCCCTAGTAGACGATTGATTTGCTTTACTAAGTTCATCTCATTACATATATCTGCGACTATACCACGGAGGTCAATATCTTGTAGCCTGATATGTAATGGTGAAGCTGCCTTCTTCAAAAATACAATATGACGCGGCACCTGCGGAATGTGTGTTATAAAAACGGGCAAGAGTCTTAAAAAAATCCGAAAGTCTTGACCGTGAAGCTTTTTCGTGAAATACCTCTAAGGATTCATGAAAAATTATCTGTAATTTTCCGTAATCGCAGACGTTTACTCTAATTTTTCGGTAAATGCGTAATTCTTACACCAACGGAATCAAATGCTACCGTAAGCAATCAGCCTTTAGCGTTTAATCATCAGTAATCTTTAAAAGATTGGAAAAAATTATGTTAAGTATTCCTATTAACTTAAATTTACCTCGTACACCACGTTTAGTAACTTCCTTACCTGGGCCTTGTGCTCAAGCAATTGTACAACGCGATCGCGCCGTAACTTCCCCTTCTTATACCCGCGATTACCCGTTAGTTGTATCTCGCGGGCAAGGCTGTATGGTAGAAGATGTGGATGGTAATGTATTTCTGGATATGACCGCAGGTATTGCCGTTACCGCCACCGGACACGCCCACCCGGAAGTTGTCAAAGCAATTCAAGAACAGTCCGAACGTCTGCTGCACATGTCAGGGACGGATTTTTATTATGAGCCGATGGTGGAACTAGCGGAACAATTAGCGATTCGCGCCCCCTTTCCCCAGCCACAGAGTAATACTGGGTTTCCCGCAAAAGTATTTTTCACCAATTCCGGAGCAGAATCTAACGAAGGAGCGATCAAACTAGCTAGATATTACACCAAGCGATCGCTAATCGTAGCATTCTTAGGCGCATTTCACGGACGCACTTATGGGGCAATGTCTCTCACTGGTTCCAAAGCAGTGCAGCGAGCTAACTTTGGGCCTTTAGTTCCTGGGGTGACTCATATTCCCTATGGCACTCACGCTAGTTTGGATTACCTGGAACAACAGCTATTTGGCACAATTTTACCACCGCAAGAAGTAGCGGCGATCGTAGTCGAACCGATTCAAGGAGAGGGTGGGTATATCGTCCCCGAAGATGGTTTTTTAAAACGGATTCGGGATATTTGCGATCGCCACGGTATTCTGATGGTAGTGGATGAAGTGCAAGCGGGGATGGGGCGGACTGGTCGCTTATTTGCGATCGAGCATTGGGGAGTCATGCCTGATATCATTACCACTGCTAAAGGTATCGCCAGTGGTCTGCCATTAGGAGCGATACTTGCCAGACCAGAGTTAATGACTTGGCCTCCCGGTTCTCACGCTACCACATTTGGCGGTAATCCCGTAGCTTGTGCTGCTGGTATTGCCACACTGCGACTGCTGGAAAGTGATTTGATGACCAATGCTACCCAGATGGGAGAATTTTTACAAGCTAGTCTTACCCAGTTGCATCAAAAATTTCCCAGAGTATCGCCGCCACGAGGTAAGGGTTTGATGGTAGCGGTGGACTTATTGGATGAACAGGGTAATCTTGATCATAAATTGCGCGATCGCATTATCCAAGAAGCATTTTTACGCGGTTTATTATTGCTAGGTTGCGGTAAAGCAGCAATTCGTTTCTGTCCCCCTCTAGTTATTGACAGCGACCAAATTAAAATTGCCGTTCAAATTATCAGCGAGATTTTAAATTCTTAAAAGATGAGGGGGAGTGAGGAGTGGTGCGCAGAGGGAGATTTCCTAACTTTTGACTTTTGACCCTTCTTTGACAAATGACAAATGATTAATAACTAATGACTAATCTATATGAAACCCGAAATAGCCCTTAATTTATGGAAATTACTTTGGCAAGAATATAGCGCCAGAGTGAATCATGCCCGTACCTATCAACAAATGATTACTGCTGCGGGTGGAACAGTTACCAATGACCACATCGCCTTTCGGTCTCTGCGTTTATTAGTAGATACTCCACAGGGTCAAGTTAACTTGGGAATTGACTACCTCGCGCAACTTGCAGAAGCTTTAGGTTACGAGGCGGCTGGAGAGTATAATTTTGCTCAAACTCATCTGTATGCTCGTCATTATCGTCATCCGCAGCAAGAAGAAATTCACTTACCTAAGCTGTTTATCAGCGAGTTGATTGTCGATGAATTGCCTGCTAATATTGCCCAACTCATCTCTAAAACAGTATCTTCAATCCCAGACAAACTGACTTCACCCCTTAGTATTCTCAAACAAGACGGAAACGTTGAAACCATTGCTAAACAATTCCAGCAAGTCTTTACCCGCCCTTGGCTACCTCCCCAGCGTTCTGTTGTCGAAGAGGTGAATGAAGTTACTCAGTATGGGGCTTGGGTGTTGCTGCATGGATATGGTGTCAACCATTTCACAGGCTACGTCAACGGCCAGAATACTCCACAATATCCAGACATTGATAGTACCGCCAGTGCTTTGGCTAACCTGGGTGTACCAATGAAAGCAGAGATAGAGGGAAATGTTGCTTGTGGTTTGCGGCAAACTGCAACTCAAGCAGTCACAGAAATGGTAACAGTGTTAGATGATAATAGTGGCACAGAAACTCAGATCCCTTGGACTTATGCTTATTATGAAATTGCCCAGCGCTATCTAGTAGAAGTGGAGCCTGGAAAGCAGGTACTTTTCGATGCTTTTTTAGGAAGTAATGCCCAGCAACTGTTTGAAATGACTCGTCTATCTAAATAGTTCAGAGTAAGTCTTACCAAGGCTTCAAGGGTTGGAAATATCGCGTTTTGCCAGATATTGGTACATCTGCCAACGTGTATCTACTTCAGCTTGGGCTTGTTCTAACAAGTGCTTGGCAACGTCGGGTTTGCTCTTGGTAAGCATCTTGAAGCGATTTTCTTGATACATCGAATGTTCTACAGATTGCGTAGGCGATCGCATATCCAATTGCAATGGATTTTTACCCTGTTTAAGCAACTCTGGATTATGCCGATACAGCAACCAACGACCTGATTCTACCAGAGTTTTTTGATGATTCATCCCTGTAGTCATGTTAATGCCGTGGGCGATGCAATGGCTGTAAGCAATAATCAGTGATGGGCCATCATAAGCTTCTGCTTCCAAAAATGCTTTGAGAGTATGTTCATCTCTAGCACCAAGGGCTACACTCGCTACGTAAACATTTCCGTAGGTCATGGCAATCATCCCTAAGTCTTTTTTTGGTGCAGGCTTGCCACTAGCGGCATATTTAGCAACAGCTGCTCGTGGCGTGGCTTTGGAAGATTGACCCCCTGTATTAGAATACACTTCTGTATCCATTACTAAAATGTTGACATTCCGACCACTAGCAATTACATGATCAATGCCGCCAAAGTCAATGTCATAAGCCCAACCATCACCACCAACAATCCAGACGCTTTTTCTCACCAAGTAATCAGCAAGGGATTTGAGATTTTGGATTTTAGATTTTAGATTGGGGTCAAGAGTTACGATTTCATCTAACCTCTGCTGCAAAAGTTCTATTCTTTCGCGCTGTTCCCAAATGTCAGCCTCGGATTTTTGTTCAGCTTTGAGGATGGAGTAGACAAGGTTTTCATCTATTTCACTCCCCAATTGTTGCAGCAATTCCGCCGCAAATTCAGCTTGTTTGTCGAGGGAAAGGCGGAAACCAAAACCGAATTCGGCGTTATCTTCAAATAGATTATTAGACCACGCTGGGCCGCGTCCTTGGGCGTTGGTTGTCCAAGGAGTTGTGGGGAGATTACCACCATAAATTGAGGAACAACCTGTAGCATTGGCGATGACGGCGCGATCGCCAAACAGTTGTGTTAATAATTTTAAATAAGGTGTTTCACCACAACCTGCACAAGCACCAGAGAATTCAAATAAAGGTTCTTGCAGTTGTTGTTGGCGAATCTGGTTTAATTTTAGCGATCGCCTATCAGGATTGGGTAAACTCAAAAAGAAATCCCAGTTGTTCCGCTCTTGTTCTCGCAATGGCAACTGCTGCGCCATGTTAATCGCTTTCCGCGATGGCTCAGATTTATCTTTAGCAGGGCAAATATTTACACAAATAGTGCATCCCGTGCAATCTTCTGGAGCAACTTGAATGGTAAATTTTTGATTGGCAAAGTCTTTATCTTTTGCACCAGTTGACTTAAATGTTTCTGGTGCATTGACTAACTCATCCGGTTGATAAGCTTTGGCACGGATGGCGCTATGGGGACAAACCATGACGCACTTACCACATTGTACGCAGACATCCGGCTCCCATACAGGTATCTCTTCGGCAACGTTACGTTTTTCCCATTTGGCAGTACCTACGGGAAAGGTGCCGTCAACTGGTAGTGAGCTAACAGGTAAATCATCACCTTCCCACACCATAATTTTCCCCAGAACTTCTCGCATAAATTCGGGAGCGGAATTAAGAGGAGAGACGCGATTAATCGCGTCTGTACAAGAGTGGGGAATGTGGATTGTCTGGGGGACATCTACCTTATGCAAGTTGTCTAGGGTGTTATCTACAGCTTGCAAGTTCATGCGGACAACTTCTGCGCCTTTTTTACCGTAGGTTTTATCAATCGCTTGTTTGATTTTAGCGATCGCTTCTTCTTGCGGCAAGACACCTGCTAAAGCAAAGAAGCATACCTGCATAATGGTGTTAATTCTGCCACCCATGCCACTTTCACGGGCAACTTGGCTAGCATTGATTACGTATAATTTCAAATGCTTGTCGATAATTTGCTGCTGCACCTTCAGCGGCAAATATTGCCAGACGGTATCTGCATTGTATGGACTGTTAAGCAGCAAAGTTGCCCCAGGAATAGCAGCCTTCAAAATATCTATGCGTTCCAGAAATCCCCAATGATGACAACCAATAAAGTTGGCTTGGTCAATTAGGTAGGTGGAGCGAATTGGCTCTTTCCCGAAACGTAGATGAGAGACGGTTATCGAGCCAGATTTTTTGGAATCGTAGACAAAATAGCCTTGGGCGTAATTGTCGGTTTCTTCACCAATAATCTTGATGGAGTTTTTGTTAGCCCCAACAGTGCCATCAGCACCTAACCCATAGAACATTGCCCTAACAACATTATCCGATTCTGTAGAGAAGTTAGGGTCAAAGCTCAAGGAAGTATGACTAACGTCGTCATGAATCCCAATAGTAAAGTGATTTTTTGGTTTAGCTTGAGCAAGATTGTCAAAAATGCCCTTCACCATCGCCGGAGTAAATTCCTTAGAAGAAAGACCATAACGACCACCCACAATTTTAGGAGATAAGGAAGTATTTTCTCCCTCTGCTCCCCCTGCTCTCTTATCTCCCCACGCTTCATGGATAGCAGCCACAACATCTAAATACAAAGGTTCCCCGGCGCTACCTGCTTCTTTAGTGCGGTCGAGAACTGCGATCGCTTGTACACTGGTTGGTAATACTGCAACAAACCTTTGGACATCAAAGGGACGGTAAAGTCGCACTTTCACCACGCCAAGTTTTTCACCACGGGCGTTAAGGTAATCTACTGTTTCATGGACGGTTTCACAACCTGAACCCATAAGAACGATAACGCGATCAGCATCGTTAGCACCGTAATATTCATAGATTTTATAATGCCTTCCCGTGCGTTCTCCAAATTCATCCATGATCCGCTGGACAATATCTGGACAGGCGTTGTAATAAGGGTTAGCGCCTTCACGTCCTTGGAAGTAAACATCGGGGTTTTGGGCAGTCCCCCGCAAGACTGGACGATCTGGGGTGAGGGCACGGCTGCGGTGGGCGAGTATTAGATTATCGTGAATTAGCGATCGCAAATCGTCATCTGAGAGCAGTTTGACTTTCTGCACTTCATGTGATGTGCGGAAGCCGTCAAAAAAATGCATAAAGGAGACTCGCGTCTCTAGGGTAGCAGCATGGGCGATGAGAGCAAAATCTTGACTTTCCTGCACCGAAGCGGAACACAGCAGAGCAAACCCAGTAGCACGGGCTGCCATCACATCGCTATGGTCGCCAAAAATTGATAAAGCGTGGGTAGCCAAGGAACGGGCTGCAACGTGAACCACGGCGCTAGTCAACTCACCAGCAATTTTGTAGAAGTTGGGTATCATCAACAATAATCCCTGAGATGCCGTGAAGGTGGTACTCAAGGAACCTGTTTGCAATGCCCCATGCACAGCACCAGCCGCTCCCCCTTCGCTCTGCATCTGCACGACGCTGGGAACAGTACCCCAGAGGTTGGGATGACTTTCTGCTGACCAAGCATCTGCCCATTCACCCATTGCTGAAGAGGGGGTGATGGGATAAATGGCAATCACTTCATTTAGTTTGTAAGCAACACGGGCGACAGCCTCATTCCCGTCGATGGTTGCAAAGGTTTTGTTCATAATATGATTTTTGTCCCCGCCTCTAAGCTGCATTATCAGAACACGTGAATATAAGAATCAGAAATAGCCAAAACTAGAAGTTGAGTGTATTATCTGCATTAAATATTTATCGGTAGGATTTACTCCGTGTTTAAAGGATAATTTATTGATGGCTTTTGCCTCTTAAGTTAACTTTCAACAAATATTGCATCTATTAATATCTCATCTGCAATACTGCATCTATTAAGATGTATTAATAATGTACTCAATAAGTAAAGTCTCTGTTTGATAAGACTTTAAAGCTATTTATTATTTTTTGTGGGGTATGGGGCCGGGAATTTCTGAGAGGATATCTGAAAATTTTTTTTGTATACACCTAACCTTTGGAGATCCCCCTAAATCCCCCTTAAGAAGGGGTATTTTAAGACTCTTATTACCCTGCAAACTTTTCTCTTAGGGTTTTCCATTGTCGCCGTGGAAACTCCAACTGCATGGCCTCATATTGCTGCCCTTAAGCAAATGAATGGTGCCTATCTTTCAATCCCAATATTTATATTAATTTGGGCATTATACGATTTGATTTTTATCTTTCCATTAATGAATCAAATGCAATTGCTAGCTAATGGCTTAACAATAGACGAAGATGAATGCGTGAATTACTGAAATGAGAAAGCAATCAAGCCTTTTGATAAAGCAATATGCCTTTTTACTTACTGAATCTACTGAAATGAGAAAGCAATCAAGCCTTTTGATAAAGCAATATGCCTTTTTACTTGCTGAATCTACCGAAATGAGAAAGCAATCAAGCCTTTTGAGAAAGCAATCAGGCTTTTTGAGAAAGCAATTAGGTATTTTGCTTACTGAATTCGACTTTATCTTTACTTTGGCTTTATAAATGACCTCTAAACAGCCATTCTTAAGTAAGTTTGACGAATTACGAATTGGTATTACTTGCTTGTAATGTAGTAGATTCTGTGCTATTGGTCTTCAGCTGACCATCTTCCATATAAATGATGCGATCGGCAATATCAAGGATGCGATTATCATGAGTAACTAGCAAAATCGTGCAGCCTTGTTCTTTAGCTAGCTTCTGCATTATTTCTACAACATCGCGCCCAGATTTTTTGTCGAGTGCAGCAGTGGGTTCATCTGCTAAGACAATTTTAGGATGGCTAACTAAAGCACGAGCGATCGCAACCCGTTGCTTTTGCCCTCCAGATAGTTTCTCTGGGTAGTAATTTACACGATCACCTAAACCGACAGTTTCCAAAATGGCGATCGCTTTGGCGTTGATATCCTGATTCAAAAAATCGTCATGCAACTCTAGAGACATTCGCACATTTTCTCTAGCTGTCAAAAAAGTCATCAAATTATGCGCTTGGAAAATATAGCCAATCTGGCGGCGAAGCTTAGTTAGCTGCTGCTTTTTCGCACCACAAATTTCCTCCCCTAAGATTTTGAGACTACCTTCTTGGGCAGAACGCAATCCACCCATTAAGGTTAACAAGGTGGTTTTCCCCGATCCAGAGGGGCCAGTCATAATAACGATTTCCCCAGCCTTAATCTCCAAATTAATGTCGAATAATACTTGTTTGCGAAGCCCACCTTCACCAAAATAATGGTTAAGGTTGCTAACAGAAATCACAGATTCTAAAACAGAAAGTATTGAGTTGGAATTTTCTGGTAAAGATTTTTGCAACATAAGATTTTATAGGGTATTGGGCTTGTAGAGACGCGATTCATCGCGTCTAAAAAACTAAAAAACATCGGCAGGGTCAGCAGATCGTAACTTCCGCATTGCGATCGCTCCAGAAACACTACACATAATCACAGTCAAAATCCAAACCTGGATTGCCCGTTCCATTTTCATGAAAATAGGAAGCATTGTCGCAGCGTAGGTGACTTGATACAACCCAAAAGAAAGGATGAATCCAGGCAGAAAACCTAAGATAGCCAATAACAATGCTTCTTGAATTAGAACTCCCAAGAGATAGTTATCGGTGTATCCCATTGCTTTGAGGGTGGCATATTCTGGCAAGTGGTCAGAAACATCAGAGTAAAGGATTTGGTAGACAATCACGATGCCAACGATAAACCCAACTCCAGTACCTAAACCGAAAATAAAACCAATGCCAGTACCGGCTTCCCAGTAAGTTCTCTCCACTTTGGCAAACTCCTCTGGAGTGAGAACTCTGACATCTTTAGGTAGTCCATTGACAAGTTGCGATCGCACTTTTTCTACATCGGCATCTGATTTAAGCTTGATTAACCCAACTTCGATGCGATCGGGTTGACGTTCTGGGAATAGCTGGAGAAAAGTAGAGTCACTGGTGATCACATTCCCATCGGCAGCAAAGGAAGCACCATCAGTAAACAAGCCTTTAACAAATACGGCTTTACTATTCAGTTCTGTGTCAAATTTGCCTGTTTTCTTAAAAATATCGGCAACTGCGCCGTATTCTGGACGACCTGCCTGGTCAAATATAACTTGATACAACTGTTTAAGGTGCTCCTGATTTTGGTTAATTTCAGGCGATTTAAATGCGGGTTGTACTGGATCAACACCCCAAACCAAAATGGCACGCTCAAGACGTGTTTCAGGATTCCGCCACTGTCCAGTGCTGATGTAGACAGAATTAACTGACTGAACACCTTCATAACCTAATGCTTGATACAGTCGTTCTCTAGAAAAGTTTTTTACAGAAAACAAAGTTTGAAATTGGGGATTAATTAAAACCAAATCTGCCTGTAAATTGCGATGAGGTTTCACAGCGGCATCAAAAAGCGCACTTTCAAATCCCAACTGGATAAACATCAGCATATCGGCAAAGGTAATACCTGCGACTGCGACAGCCAAACGGGTTTTTTCTTTCATTAACTGCCGCCATGCTAGCGGCGTTTTGCGAAATATTTTAGGAAACATATTTAAAAAACCCTTTAATAACCCAGTGTTTCAGCTTGCTGTTCAAGCTGGCGCTCTCGCATGAAAAGAAATAAGGGAAGACCTAAAGAAACACCAACCAAAATATTGCAGACAACGTAAACCCAGAGATTTTGCATTTTCAGACGTGTTCCCTCCCAAAATACGAATGTCCATAAGACTAGGGATGAAACAATAAGATCCATGCCAAAAAAACCAGAAATTTTGTTGGCAAAGAGTTGTTCAAAAAACAGCTTTATATCAAGACCATGTTCTAAGAGAAATGGAACAAACTGGGAGTAAGGTAGAACGAAGCCAAGTACACAAAGCAAAAGGTATATGACTTTAATCATGATTGAATTCACCTTATAAATAATGCTGGAATACACGAGACAGCGAACAACAACTCTATATTTCAATTGCTGTCTGTACCTGTAAGTTAGTGAAACTTGCAACTCGTTTGCTGTCTTCAGGATTGAGGCGAATTTTCACCTCAACTACTCGGCTATCAAGGTTTTCCCCTGGCTGGTTGCTGAAAACGTTTTGTCTATTCACCTGCAAGCCAATTTGGGCAACGGTTCCTCGCAGTTCGCCAGCAAATGCCTGACTGCTAATAACTGCCTGTTGTCCTAGTTTCACTTTGCTGATGTCGGTTTGATAAACTTCTGCAACTGCCATCATCTGGTTTGTTTGCGCTAAGTCTGCAATGCCAGAATCACTAATTTTTTCTCCGACTCGCGTATGAATTTTGATGATCTGTCCCGCCATCGGTGCTTTGATGTAAGCACCCGCTAACTCGGTTTGGGCATGTTTGAGTGTGGCGATCGCATTTTCAACTTCTGTCTTGGCGGCAGCTACGTCTACAGGTCTAACTTCTGCAATACTGGTGAGTGTGGCTTTGGCTTCGCTAACTTGTTTGCTACCAGTGGCGTTAGTGCGGGCAAGTGCTGCTTTGGCTTCAGATAATTGTTTGCTAGCTGTGGTGTTAATTCGGTTGAGAACTGCTTTGGCTTCGTCTACTTGCTGTTTGGCGGTTTCTACAGTTAAGCCTTTGCTGTCATATAAAGAATTAGAAACTGCTCCTTGAGAATATAGCTGCTGATAACGTTGATATTCGGCTTCGGCATTTTTGAGTTCTGCCTCTAGCTTCTTGATGGTTGCCTCTTGCGCTATTCTGTCTCCTTGCCACTGTGCTTCTATGCGGAATATCGCTTCCTGTTGCGCTGTTTTGTCTCCTTGAGATTGAGCTTGGAGGCGTTCAACACTTGCCTGCTGGGCCTGAATTTCTCCTGCTTTTGCTCCTGCTTCAACTTGAGCGAGTTTAGCTTGAGTAACTCTAACTTGTTGTTGAGCTTGTATTACAGCAGTTTGCAAGCGATCGCGGGCATCTAATATTGCCACAATCTGTCCGGCTTTAACGCGATCGCCCTCTTTGACTAAAATTTGGGCAATGCGATCGCCATCCAATGCCAAGGGTGCAAACAAGCTAATTACCTCTGCTTCCGGTTCTAGCCGTCCTAAGGCGGCCACTTTTTGAATTTTGGGCGTGGTTTCAACTGGCTCAGATTTCTCAGTTTGACCAACTAGCCCAAACTGAGAAATCCCATAAACAACAATTCCACCTGTAATAGCAGTAGCTGCAATTACTAATGCAATTAACCCTTTACTGGAAGCTTTGGATGACAGCTTTTCAACCATCTCTTTTGTTCTCATAAAAGTTTTGTTTTTTGTGTAAAAATTTAATTGCTAATGATAGGTAAAAGTTATCTATTTTGTTTGAATACAATTATTTCTGATTCTTATGTATAAAGCGTTTTGGAAATTAGAGAGGTACAAAGTATAGCTATCAAACATTATGAAAAGCCTATTCCACTATTGGCTTCTGCTGCATATTGGGGCAAGTATGCCGTTAGCATTTTTCCTAACAACGCACATTGTTCAATAAAATTAATTGTTTCATCACCCCATAATTTCTCTAGAATTAAACCATTGACAAAACTCAAGACAAAGGAAGCTAATACCGGGTCTTGAATACCCAAAAAATCACAGGCTGCCTGCTGATAACGCTTATTAGTCCGCTTAAAAACACTATTTTTTAACATTTCCTTAGAGTCTTTGTGTTGACAAAAATCAATCCAAATGTAAGTCCATTTAATGAAGTAATCTTCGTTTTTTACTAAGTATCTTCCTAGTGCTTCCATTGACTCTTGCAAAGTTTGTGCTCCTTCTAGTTCAGCTAATGCTGCACTTAAATCTTGCTCACATATCTCTTGGGCCAATTGCTCAAATAGAGCTTGTTTACTAGGAAAATAGTGGTACAACGTACCAGTAGAAACTCCTAATCCTTCAGCAATTTGGCGCATAGTGATGGAACCATAGCCTTTTTGGGCAAATAAATCAAAGCACTTGTCGAGCAGTTCTTTACGGTATTGCTCATGGTCAACAATCTTAGGCATGTCTCAGTTATCTATTTTTATATCGAACGCTCGTTATGCATTAGAGTAACATCTTTGCTAGTGATATGTAAATACATAGTTGATTGATTTAACCTGAGTTCGGGTTAAGCAGATTGAGGTAAAAGCCATTCCATCTGAAGGCTGGGTTTCTTAGGTTGATGGCAAT
>NZ_JBIQNW010000066.1:0-30890 GCF_047228265.1 Nostoc sp. UIC 10607
GCCTCTGGTAACAAATCAGGAGGCAGAATAGCCGCCAAACTACTTAGGGCATAGGCGCGACTTGAGACATCCTGAATCTCCCTAGCAGCAGCCAGAGCCTCTGGTAACAAATCTGGCAGTTTAACAGCCAAACTACTTAGGGCATAGACGCGACTTGACTCAGACTGAATCTCCCTAGTAGCAGCCAGAGCCTCTGGTAACAAATCAGGAGGCAGAATAGCCGCCAAACTACTTAGGGCTTTGGCGCGACTTGACTCAGACTGAATCTCCCTAGCAGCAGCCAGTGCTTTTGAAAGTCCTAGTTGTTTTAGGTTTGGTGGCAGGTGATTGACTAGCTTTGTAAGCAAGTTTGCTTTCTGTTCTGGATTCGAGCTTTGTAGCACGTAAGCGAGTCCTTGCTCAGGAGTCCAGACATTTTTTTGAACTAACGCAATCAGCAGTTCTACTGGTAAATTAGCTGCCAGACTATTAAGGGATGCAATAATCAAAGCATAGCGACACTGCAACCCAATAACTTCTTGAGGCTGGGTTGTAAGAGTCCACGAGTCTTCTGCCAATTGCCAAGCACGAGCAACATCAGTTACAAAGTTGGCAGTTTGTCCCAAGCGATCGCATGCTTCATACCAACCATTACCTGCTGTTTTGGAATCTTCCCGCAACAAGGAGTGAATCCCTTCTATCTGTTCAGCCTTTTCCAAGTGCCAGACTAAACGCTGATGGATATAACCGTCCGACGGTAGGGTATGCCACAAACCATCTTGGGTTTTTTGTCGGTATTTCTCCAAAAAAGTAGCGTGAGCAAGAGCAAGAGTTATACCTAGCCCTGCTAAATCACCTCGACGCTTCGGTGTTGCAGGAGAAGTTAATAGATTACGTGCTAAATCGTGGAATAAGTCATGTAAACGATAGGTCGCTGTTCCATCTACCAAAGGGACACCAGACAATAACAATGCTTTAGAGTGCAAGTAGCCCAACTCATCGGCTGCATCCCGCTCATCATCCATATCCCATAGCGTTACAGCCATTTGCTGAGTAATAGTTACATCCTCTGGTAATATTCCCAGCCAGATGAAATTTTCTCGTGTTTCGTTTTCTAATCGCTGGACGCTCAAATTTAATGATGCAGTTAAACTGAGTTTTTTTAAGCTTGCTTCATCATTGGCATCTCTGGCTGCTTTATCATCGATTGTTCTTAAGCGAGCTACCTCTTTCTGCATATCCTGCACAAGAACTGTCCAAGAAATACCACCAGCAACTTGAACAGCCGCTAGTTCCAATGCTAAGGGCAAATAACCAAGCTCTTTGGCTAAAACCTCAGCCGACTGAGTTTCTGCGTTAGTCAGGTTACGTCCTAATTTTTTAGTCAGCAGTTCCATCGCCTGGGATGGCTGCATCACATCCAAAGAATATGTGCTGGCTCCAAGAACTTGGGCGATTGCTGCTTCGCGGGTTGTTACCAAAACTTGACAACGCGCTCCACCAATATTAAACGCTTGTGCATCCTGTGTATTCCAAGCATCGTCTACTATTAGTAGCACGGCTTTATCATACAGCAGTGTACGCAGTTGATTGGAAGCTCCTTCCACGCTAGTGGCTTTAAAGTTGTAGTCCCCCAATGCCTCTACCCAGCCACTAAGCAAGGAGAGAAGATTAGGCTGCTGACCTAATGTTGCCCAGAGAATCCCATCACAAAAATGAGCTTGTACTTCTTTGTCATGTGCTATTGCAGCTGATAAGGTCGATTTGCCGACAGAACCTAAGCCGTGAATGGCAGTGATAACTAAAGTTTTAGTATTTGATGACTCCGTAAGCAGACGAGTTTTCAAATCCTGTCTGTATTCTGGTCGATCTACGTAATAAGTTGGCAGGGGTGGTGCTTGTTGGGGATTTGACTTTACCCGTTCTCTTTCGGGCGACTCCAGTCAAATATTGAAAGTACTACCTCTTTGGTCAATAGTTTGCGTTTGAGCTGCATTAATCGCTTTTTCGATATTTTGGCTAAAAGTTGAAGGATATAATTGTTGAGATTTCTCCACAGCTTCTTTTATCTCCCTCAAAATTTCAGCCAAATTTGATGGTGGATGAGTTTCTGCTGCTGTTACTAATTCCTGTGCAGCTTGAGCTACTTCCGGGTTAGCCTTAGCCGCAGATTCTACTTCCCGTACAGCTTTGCCATAATCGAGTGGTTGAGATGGTGCTTTTTCAATAGCAACTACAGTCTGGGGAGAGTGTTTTTTGAGAATGACGAGAAACTGACCAGTTTTATCCCATAAAAGTTCTCCTACCTTTTCTCCCGTTTTTTCTAATGCTTTGGTGGCAATAACAGTTCCAATTGCGATCGCACCAGCAGTTAATGGCTCCATCTACTACCTCTTCAGCGTGGCATCATATTTTACTATTACCACATGGTTTCTGTTCTAAATTACGCAATTAATGGAATAAATCTTTAGTTGGCTTATTGTTTAGGCTCATAATTCATGCAGCATTACACGATTGGGCTAATACGTGGAATACAGGACTGAAACTACTTACCAAACCTGATAGTCCAGCAATCGTCTCGCAAATCTGGCGGGAGTTCTGCGGGGAACTCATCAGTAGCATCTATCATGATGCTAAAGTGTTGATCCGCGTATTTTCCTAACCTTTTGATTTCACGCAGCCATTTTGCAAGGTTCTTACCCATAAAATCAGGATTAGACGTATCGAGAATCAATAGACGTACTCCGCTACTAGCCATCCGTCGCAACCGTTTCTCAATTTGCTTAGATGTAATTGATGAAGGTTTAATACGGTAGGGGTCAGCAACATTGAAACTCATGACAGCTACACTGTATCGACCTTCTTTTATTGCATCGCCATTATCAATACTGCCCATGAAAATGAAAACTTCATGGTGAGGGGGGCAGGATTCGTGATCGACAACGTTCAAAACATTAGTGGCAATTTCTTTATTTAGGTATTGATGAGTCGTTGATTCATCCAGCCACAAAGTCTCAAGCCCATCTTTGTTTGGGTAAGTGAACGAGCCTTTGTCTGGGTGAAACTCTCCAACATTAATTAAGGCATACCCTTTGCCAAACTCCCGCTTCATTTGATGTATCTGCTTAAACGCCTTCGCCACAAAACTTGTATCAAGAAGCACTTGTGAGCAGAAGTCACTTAAAGCTTGCTGCAAAATTGAATTGGCATCCACAATAAACAGGGCTGTATTTGAAGTTGATGATAATAACTCATTCTAGTATGTTTAATTGGCAGTGATTTCAAGTTGCGCCATCGGTTAGAGAGAGATACCTTTAGTCTGTCTTCTTTCTTGTCGCTCTGCCTCTGATATTATTTGTCGCAATACGCGCTCTGCTTTTTGCCATAGCTGAATATCTTCTTCCTCTATTTTCCCCATATTAATCGGTAAATACTCAAGCTCACCTGACTGGTTTCGGTTGACTGCCACTCGAAAAATCTCACCTCGTTCATCATGGGTAAATACCAATTCTCTACCCTGCTTCTCTAGAGTTGCACGTTTGAATCTCAGGCTATTTGAACCAGTTTCTCTTAATTGCCAGTTGATTAATTCAACAGCAATAGGCACAGCATAGGCTAAGAATTCCGATTCAATACGCTGCCTTTGGTCGAGTGACTGTTCTGGTTCTGACTTTTGAGTTGCCAGTTGATTACTAGCGATTAGTACCAATTCTCTGGCTTCATCTTGTGTCCATCCGGCTGGACTGGCAAAGATAATTTCTTCAACCTCCTCAGATGACTTATTATCTAATAGCGCCCGTGTAGCGATTTGTTTGTCTCGGTCAGTCACTAATAAGTTTTGCAAGTCGGCGCTGTAATACTCATATAACTCGGCTGAAATATTATCTTTTAACTTTGGTTCATCTGTGGTTAAAGTTGGAGTTTGATTAAGAGCAATTGCATCCACTGGTTTTTGTGATCTATGCAGTTGCTCCAAATAAACAATCGCTGCTTCCAGGTCGTCGAATATGGTTCTTCCGGCTGATAGCTGCTGATATTGAGAAAATTGTTGCGTTAATTCTAATACTGTTTGGGTTAATGCTGACTCGACAGTTGATTGGTCAATATAATCAGAGATTGATGAAATAGCTCTTTTCTCTAGATATGATTGTAACTCAGCCGCAAGCTCTGCATCCAGGTCATTAAATGTAGCTTTAGCTTTAACAAGTCCCTCTTTGTATTGAGAAAGTTTTTGCGTTAATTCTAATACTGTTTCAGTTAAGGCTGACTCGACAGTTGATTGCTCAATATAATCAGAAATTGATAAGATAGCTTTCTTCTCTATATGGGATTGTAACTCAGTATTAATCACCAATTCGAGGTCGTAAAATGTGGTTCTACCTGCTGATAGCTGCTCTTTGTATTGAGAAAGTCGTTGCGTTAATTCTAATACTGCTTCAGTTAATGCTGATTCAACAGTCGATTGCTCAATGTAATCAGAGATTGATAAGATAGCTTTCTTCTCTGTATAGGATTGTAACTCAGTTGCAAGCACTGCATCCAGGTCATTGAATGTAGTTTTAGCTGTAACGAGTTCCTCTTTGTATTGAGAAAGTTGTTGCGTTAATTCTAATACTGCTTCAGTTAAGGCTAACTCGACAGTTGATTGCTCAATATAATCAGAGATTGATAAGATAGCTTTCTTCTCTGTATGGGATTGTAACTCTTGAGTAATCGCCGATGATAGCTCGTCGAATGCGGTTCTACCTGCTGATAACTGCTGGTTATATTGAGAGAGTTGTTCTGCTAATTGTGGCAACGCTTTAATCAAGGCATCATCAACTGCTGACTGTTCAATAAAGTCAGAGATTTTATTTATTAGTTCTGAAATGGCTCGTTGCCCCGCATCTGATTTAGCTGGGTTTATCTGGTGTTTAGTTTCGGCTATAGCTTGAGCTTTTTTCGGGAAAATGGTTGATATTAGTTGTTGATTAACTTGGTTATTATCTACAGATTCTAAGAAATTAGTTAAACGTTTAATTTCGCTATCATCACGTTTAGGGTCGTAGTTTATCCCCAATTCAGACTGGAGCTTTGTAAAGGAACACTTATATTTATTGAGATTACCTCCCTGTTTCCAGAGCAAACGGGGGCTACCATCTTCATTAACGGAGCCGACATCAATACCAAATTTAATACCCCTTACCCCACCGTGACCGTAATAACTTACGATGGCTTTGACTTGATGCTCTCTCCATAACCGCTCAACTAGCTGGGGCATTGTGGGTTTATCTACTGCCACTTGCTCAATCGCCCGTCGCATTATTTCTTCACCTGGAAGCCCATCGCGCTCGACTCGTTCCAGTTGATTCCGAGTCATAGCCTTTTGCTTACTCTCCCAACTACTTTGGACTGGGGTTAGCTGAAATTCTCGCTCTAGTAGTCGGGCGGAGTGTTCCGAATGGGCGTAATTGTTCCAAGTGCGAATAGATTTACCATCTAGGTTATTAACTCTAGATGCAACGATGTGGGTGTGGTCGTGTTCTTTGTCTGAGTGTCGCGCTATAAAAAAGTCATAAGCTGGTAGCTCAGTTTCTATAAATTCATCAACTAGCTGGTTTAGTTTAGTATCAGCTATCCTTTTATCTGGTTGTTTGACTTGGGATTCATCACCTTGAAGCCGCGACAGTACAATGACAGATGCCAAGTGACGTTGAGACAGATTAGCTAATTCGTCATCATTTAGCGTTCTATCATTTTTCGGTACACTAAGCATTAAGTGATAGCATGGGTCTTTTAGCTGCGGGTTAAGATGGGCTGATAAGGTAAACTGCTCTACCAGTTCATTGGTACTTTGACCGTACATATTCCCGCCAATAATTTTAGCTTTCTCTTTCTCCAGCACATATTTAGTAGTACCGCGAAATGATTTATTAGCTTTGACTTTGGTAATCATTGCGCTACCCCTCTATTGATACTTGGGTGAGTGATTGGCGAGTCTGTTCTAAAAGTGCTGTTAATTCTTCAATAGTTTTCAAATATAATTTCACCTCATTAGTCAGGGGTTGGCTACCCACTTTTACAGCTTCGTTAATAGCTCTAGTCTGTTGGTTTAGGTTGTTGCCAATTTTCTTTAGCTCGTAGATAGCCTGTCGGTTCAGTTCGGGAATGACTAATTTAGGATGTGGTAAAGGGTAGTCAAATAATCTCGCTCTTATATAGTCACTTTGCACCACTCCACTGCACCGTTGCTCTAGCCTCACTTTCTCGGCATGGCTAGCCCTAAACGTGATGGTTATTTCTCGCTTTTCATCTAGTGCTACTGACCGATTGGTTAATGTGTCAGCTAGTTGATTACTGAGGTTGGTACGAGGGTCTGGCTGCATAACTAATTAGGAGTTCATTTATCTGCTTATTCATTTTTAACCGGGTTATTCGCTGTAGCTGCTATGGCGCGGAGCGCCGAGCAGGTAGGCGAATAACCCGGAACTCTCTTGACTTATTCACCCCTTGAAAAGAACGATTTTTCGGGGGTTTGGGGGATACCCCCAACAAGCAACCACGCCGCTTTTACCGGAGGTAAAAGTAGCACGTAGTGCGTTACGGCGTATTGCTTGCCTCACCCCACGACAGGACTGGGGTATAGGCAAGCAAGGGGCACAACGGGAGAATGGGGGAGTACGAGACTTTGGCGAACCACGATTGACTCTGTGCAACAACCTCGGTTACACCGAGGGCAGGGTCTGTTTAACAATGCTGCCAATAGCCTTTGATATCAAAGTGGTGATTCATGGGTAACTACTTTTTTAGACTAGTCTACCTCACGAGGATACAAACCTTTTTCTGTTGATATTCGTCACATCACGACAAGAAACTTAAACTTTTTCTGACCACGACTTTTTTACAATGGAGTAATTTCTTACTAATGCTGAATATGTCGCGCAAACCGAAAGCTGTCCCTTTATCAAAAATCGAAGATATTCAAACCAGTCTTAAACAGAAAGCGGCGACTCCTAAAACTATCAGCGTGTCAGATTTAGTTAAAAGTTTGGCTAAACCTATTCAAGATATGTTAGATGCTGGCTACTCTTATGACGATGTTTCTGATGTGTTTAAAGGTCATGGGGTAGAACTGGCGGCCAGTGGTCTGAAGAGTTTTCATAAAAAATCTTCAACAATAACGGAGAAGAGTTCGAGTAATGAATCAGAACATAAAGCGGTTGATGAATCAGTTAATTCTGACTCCGAGCCAGAATCAACTGATTCATCAATCTCAAATAATGACTTGGTTTCGCCAGTAGAGCCGGACAGTTCACCAATTGATAGTAGTGAACCATCCGGCTCATCATCAACTAAAACTAGTAAACGAAAGAAAACAACTCCTAATACTTCTTCCCAATTTAATATCACTGATAGGAGCGAAATATGAAACGGATCGTGATGATACTGGGGGGCAAGGGTGGTACAGGTAAGACTGCCTTTACTCGCTTGCTACTGGATGTAATGCACTTAAAGGGGATTAATTATCTAGCTTATGACGCAGATACAGAGAATCCAGAACTGTACGAGTACTATCAAAATTTTGGTTCAGGGGTAAGGCTGTTAAATTTCCTAGAGGTGGCAGAGGCGAAACGCTTTTTTACGGAAATCAAAGCGGAATCACCCGACTCAATAATAGTAGATATGCCGGGGGCATCAAGCAATAAAACCAGGGAGATTATCAGTAAGTTTGGGTTATTCAAGATTGCAGGTGATTTGGGTTATCGGGTAACGCTGGTGACTGTGCTTAACCTTGGGTACTCGGTGATAACCAGCTTAAAAACTATGGCTGAGTTCTGTAGCGATAAAGCAGATTATGTGGTGGTAAAAAATCTCTGCTGGGATAAAGGTTCAGGTTTTCAGCGCTGGGAGAATAGTAAAACGTCGGCAGCGATAGCCGAACTAAAAGGCATAGAAATAGATATGCCAGAGCTAGACTACTCGACCTTTGACACGTTGACAGAAAAAGGTCTACCTTACTCGGCTGCGACTGAAGAGAACGGATTTCCCTTTGGGGATTACCTACTGGTCAGTGGGTTCTTAGATCAGGCGAAACCAGAACTTGAAAAAGCTGGGGCTTATTTGGGGTTGCAGCAACCTCTTGTTCTAGTTGCTGCTGAATCGTCTAAGGCTTCAACATCAAAACAAACATCTATCACTGCATCTACTTCTGGTCGGGGTAAAAAGAAAACTAATGAACAGCAACAGTAATAGCAACGACAATCACAGCAACCCTCACTCTGAAACTGCCGATTCAGTAGAAAGCAGTGAACAGGGTGAGGTCAAGATAGCACTGGGCAGATTATATAGAGAGTTTGAGAATTTTAAGCAGTCACAAAAAACTGAACGCGAAAGGGATAGGGCGGAGTTACAAGCATGGTCACAGACGAATTTAATTCAGAGTCAACTCCTCAATCAAGCGATAGCGACAATCGAGCTCCTGACGAAGGAATTGAAGAATCAGAATCTCTCATCGAGCGAGTACGAGAAGAACAACGAAGGCTTGAGACAAGAATTAACTCCCTTACTGACACAGTTAAAGAATATGCCCAAGTCCTCAGCAACATTAGAGAGCTTAGAGTTCAAAGGGCTGAAAAGCGAAGTATTGCAGCTAAAACAGAACGGGAATCAACTGTTGAATCATACGAAGAACTTGACTACGGTTATTCAGGAGTTGAAGAATACCCCTCCCCCGAAACCCATCACCATAGAGAAAGAGGTTTATCGCTCTGAACCCCTAAGCCAATATGGAATGATGGGGTTGATTACGACAATATTTGCTTTGTCAATGTTCTTTTCACTGAATCAATTTATTCCGGTAAAAATCTCGGAAGATATCCACAACTATTTACAAAGTATCTCGCAGCGTACTGGTTATAGTAATGTCAAGCTACAACGGATTGAAAAGCGTCTAAGGACTGACCCAAACCAAAGATGAAGGGCAATATATAGGGATTGGGGCAAACAGGCTTAAGGTAATATTTGCCCCAACAATACAAATAATCAAAGGTAAGAATCTACAAGTTTCCCCTGAGTTGACCACTTCTCATCTAGAAGGCGACAAGCTACATAGACAACTTTTTGAGGGTTACGCTTATGTTTTCCATTTATCCCCCAGCAACGGACAGTGAAATCACTTTGATAACCTAAAACAAGTGCAAGCTCGTCGTAAGTTAACTGCCACTTTTTCTTAAACTCAATTGGGTGCATAAATTTAAATCCATCATTAGGATTTCAGGTTTTTGATGTCTTGATATCTTTGAACTAAGTGCTTTCTGAACGGCTTTTTGAGATTGCAGTAATATTAAAAAGCAGTAAACCCTAGCTTCTCGTTACCCTTCAATTGCTTGGATTCTATAAGTTGTGCAAGCGCACACCTTAAATAACGAACACTCTTTTTCTCTTCGCCCCACTTTCGGCTATTTCTAATCGCAGCAAAGCTGACTGGTGTTGCAACGGCTGAAGTAACAATGTTTAAAATCTGCTCTAAATCCGCCTCAGAAATACTGACGAATTCTAGCTCTGCAATTTCAACCTCTTGGGTAGGCTTTGAGAAAATGGATTCTAGCTGATTAACTGCGTCATCTGGTGCAATTTTCTCCCCTCTGGGCATAACTGCTGGCTGGTGATGCTGCACCAGTTCCGGGAAGAATTTGAGTAATGTTCTAGCTGGATCTGGCTGACCATTTCCAGGGTGTAACTCTATCTTTAGCCAGTCAGGAATCATGCCGAGATTGCCACCGCTAACAGGTTCAGCAAAGTTATTAGGGTTGGCTTTGAAATATTCGCCACTAGCAACATTAATTTTTCGCAATCCGCCAGCGCTGACAGACTGAGCTACACAGCCAATGAAGTTAACTGATTGCTTAAAGGTGTCTGCTAGTCCTGCTGTGGCCTTGCCAACCACAGAAGTTAAGTTGGAGCCATGCAACACAATAATTAATGTACCGCCAGACTTAGCGAAGCGAGAAAGTAAATATTGAATAGCCCAAGTGCGATCGCTCTCATCAAGTAGGGACAGCAACCGCATCGCCTCATCAATGACTAACAGTAAGTTTTTGTGGGAGTAAGGTTCACTTGCATCTAACCCTTTAAGAAATTTAAGCAAGTCACGGGCAACTAGTTTATCTGCCCCGTCCGCATCTTTTTCGGGGTATTTCAGAGCAGAAATCAGATTGCAACTAAAGGGGTAAACATCCACCCCGGCTGTAAAGTATTGAGTGTTTAATCCCGAATCTAAAGCTAGAGATAATGTTGCTAAGATTGCTGCTAAGGTTCCCTTACCACCTCGCTGAGTGCCAGCGATCGCTATCACCTGGGAACTCATCATGTCTTCTATTTGGAAACCACTTTGAGTTAAAGCCGCGATGAGTGCGTTAGCTCTATTCGTCAGAGGGAGATGAGTTATAGTCTCTGGTGCAAGCCCATTAGCTGATGGCTGTAATTCTGTAGGTTTAGAAGGAGAAGCGGCTTGGTTCATCTGCCTAATATCTACAGTCGGTGATTGAAATTGCTTGATATTTACGGTCGGTGGTAACTGGGTTTGAGCTTGTGCGATGGCACTTATCTCTGACAGATTCACACGGCTGTCAATGGTCACATCCTGTAAATGGAGAGCCATACTTTGATAAGTGGGTAGCTGACGACCCTTGAGCTTGCCAAACCAGCCAAACATCCAGCGATAAGCATAAAAACGTTTTCCTGGCTCAACTTGCGTTAAATACTGCCCAATATTTTCAAATTCAGCATGAAGAAAGGCGTACTCTTCTGCTGATTGTCGTTCTAGAAATTTAACAGTATTAGCAAGATAATCTGCTTGATAATTGCTGCGATTATCATAGTCACCAGCACGAGCAATCGCGTCTATAAAGTTGCCTCGTACAAATGGTATTGGTGCAATTTCTTTAGTGCGGTTGGAGTGTTCGACAACAAACCATAACCACGCAGCACCGCCAATTAAACCACCAACTATAGCCAAAGGATTGACCGCATAACAAACCGCTCCTATACCCCCAGCCAGCAAACCAAGTACACGGGTCATGTCTGCTTCATTCTCAGCCGACCGCGCCATTTCAAATAATTGATCCTTGCGCTCTTGCAACCATTCAGAAATATTTCCTGCCTCCAAATGGGATAAGGCGGGATAAGAATCGCGTAAGTACTCGGTTTCCTTAGTTGTAATTTTTGGGATATTATTGCTTTGCATAAAACAAATGCCCTGTTGAATTAAGAAGCCGCTCAATGTAGAGAGTTGTTGAGCGGCACTGGCTTTAATCTTTGGTCAACCGCCAGATGGCAAACCCAATTTCACCCGCCATCATTGTGCCGATGTTAAACAATATGCAGCCCAAAATCATGAATGGGGCTGTGTAGTCAAATGGGTTACGAGCCGCAAAGGTGGTGACAATATCAAACGCCCAAACCGCAATCACAACTAGCCCTGCGCTAGAGCGATCGCGTGTACCTGCGGTTTTGTAGTCTTGCCAAAGTTGGCCTACCAAGTCAATCTTGCCACTGGGCTTGGTTTCAAGCTCATAAACCATGTGGTCTTGAAGTTCCCGCCTAGCTGAATCTGGGTTTTTACCCCGTAGGGCATGGGCTTCGATGACCTGAACACCTACAGAAATTATGGATGCAAGGTAAAAAAACGGGTTGAACAGTGCAAACGGCACATTTAGCCAATTCCAAGTCGGCTCAAACCAGGGAAAAACAGGGGGCCCAGTAAAGATTAATTGCCAAGTTGAATCAGCACTAATTACAGAACCGCCAATAAATAAAATCCCACCTACCAAGGCACGACCCGCGCCACCGTTAGCAACAAACTGATTAACAATCGCGGCGGCTGCTCTAATGGGTAAGCCAACAATCATCACAACAGCCTTGGCACAAAAATCTATGATTTCACCAAGCGTTTGCTTCTTACCCTTGGGTTTACCATCAGTGTTACCAGTGCTATTACTTTCTGCACCAGATGTTCCTAACGCCATTACTTCCTCCTCACTGGTTTGATATTTTGAACGCTTTTACAAATCCCTTTGGCTTTGTGCTTCCACTTCCAAATTCCTTCTTCAATTCGCCCAATACACCTACCCGTTGCGTCAAAAACATCAACAATCTCGTCATCTTGATAAAGGGTTGGGTCTGGTCTGGGATTGCGTTTACTGCTGTCAAAATAATTGGTAATCCTCAGTTTTCGAGTTGTGGGCATGACTCCCGCCTCATATAAGGCATCGCTGGTTTTAGCCCGTTCTTCTATGCGCTGACGTTCTAATCCTTCGGTGGCTTTTAATCTTTCGGCTTCTGCATAAGCCCCTAACTTGGGAATCAAGGGGATAATTACAGGCAAGAAGCAGACCCCGACACCAGCCAAGGCTAAATACAGTTGCTTCTTGTACATCTCACTGTGCCATCGCGGTAATCAGTGCAAACTTCTCCCATTGCTTTAACTCATGCAGTCGTTTCAATACTGACTCCGCTTCATTGCTAGGAGCGGTAGAAGAATCACATTCTAACCATGCTTCATGGGCTACACGTGCAATTAACCAGAGCGTGTCTGATTCGCTCATCTTCTCTAGTCCTTCGCCCCATGTCTCACACATATCTTTAATCAGTGCGTTGTCGTGGGAGAGGGAATAATATCCTACGGGGTGCGCCATTTTGATATCCTCAATTTGTGTTTTTTCAGTTGCAACAAAAAGGCGTTTCGTGTTTCACGTTTCACACTGTGGTCATACCGTTTCTGGGTTGTTGTGAGGCTGAAACATTGATGCAACCGTTGAAACAGTTTCATGAAACGTTTTGTGAAACACTACCGCGTACAACTGCCAACAATCATGTTCTTCAAACTTGGGAGTAGAACTCGATATTTAGGATTGCTTCGTGAATCTCCATCAAGGCTTGGACAGCATCACCTATCTTTAGGTCATTAGATGTACTGAACCGTTCGGAGGCTTCAATTTGCTTGTAATTGGGAGATGCTTGCACAAACCTTAGAGTCTGTTCACAACCCAGGATAATGGTCATGATTTCGGTAGTTGTTAGGCTTGGCTGTGTCTGCACGGTATCTTGGTTGCTCATGACTTCTTCCCTTGACTTTGAGCTTTTATCGGTGCGGTTGGGGCTTAAAAACTCCCCATTGGGGCAAATTTCTTAGCTTGTGGTGATGGCTGAGGTTTGATAGATGGTGGCTGAAGAGGGTTTTGTGTAGGCGTTTGAGCTACTAGAGATGACTGTATAGGTAGTTGGTGTGAGTGCTTTAAGCAGTTAACTAGACAATCACCGTAATTGACTAGCAGCAAGGTAAACAGTTGAGAGAGATTATCGATTCCAGTCGCTTCTAAAATTTCTTCGGCTTTGGGCTTGTACTTGGGATTAAGAACAATTCTTGTTTGCGTCATTGGCATTACTCCTGATAAGCCATTGCAATGATGTTGAACAACTGCGGCGATGGGGCAATCTTGAAGCGATCTCCAGAAGTTGCACAGATAGGGGCGGCGATATCTGCACTTCCACCTACAATCAAGACTTCTCCCAACTCTGGTAGGTGTTGCGCCCACTTCGAGCGAATTTCTCTCCGGGCTGACTCTACCCACTGGTCACAGGCTTTTTCAAAGATGGAAGAGAAATCAAGCTTGTCTGTCCCGTAGAGGCAATCACCACGAGAGATCGCGTCCATGATGCCCTGTAAACTGGGGCTGTAATCGAGAGAATAAACTTCTTTCATCTCTACCGCTACTTGCTGGGCGAGTGCCTTGGTTCCGGGTAGAATCACCTCCGCATCATGGATCATGGTTCCGTTCGGCGTGTAAATTCTGGCTATAGCCGTGCCTCCCCCTAAATCCCAAATCGCGTTCTTCGCTTCGGGGAAGCTGAAAAATCCTTGATTTAAGGCGTAGTGGAATGCTGGCTCGGTTTCATCAACTGGGACAACTTCACCCACGGTATAGGTGATGTATTCGCCATTGCGTTTAAATTCTTTGGTCAGTGGGTGGTTAGCAATTCGCTTCACTGCGACTACATCATCATCATTGAGAGTATTCGGCAGTGCCACAATCATCTGCTGGATGTGTACAGATGTTTGTCCGGGATTGGGCTGGATTGCCGCTAGTGCCAGGATAGATGCTAATTGGCATTTGTCTGTTTGGAAAGTCGGCTCACCACCTAGTTCTTGAGCTAATCGCCCAATTACAAAGCGTTTACCATCAATTTCAATCAATACTGACTGGTCATCGGGCTTGAGCCGCTTCCACTGGTATTCACTGACTTCTTTCACGACACTAAGCAGACATTGCACAACGTTTTTGGGGTCAATCCATTTCACAAAACGGTTGCCGCCGTCGAAAACTACTCGCGGTCTTATCTGTCCGTGTTGTGGACTTACAAACCCGTTACTCGGCGGATATGATAAGCCGTAAGTTGGCTGGATATATGCGTAATTCATGGTTCAGATTTTAGGGTTAATTCTTTGCTTGATAAGCGTTTGCGGTCAATTCTAGGCGGCTACTAAGTCCAACTCCTATTTATCCTTGGTGTGGCATTTCACGCGCTTCATCGTCCGTTTTGCGCTCATGTCTACAATTTAGCACATTAATTCACTTTGTACATTAGTGAAATAGTGAATTAATAGCATAGTTACTTATCGATATGCAAAAATGAATAATGAAAATTAATACAATATTTCACTAAATTAGATTTAATATGACTGAGAAGCAAGTATTTGTGAGGGGGAAGATAAGTGAATCTCAAAAAGCAAGATTTAAAGCTGCTTGCGCCCTAATAAATAGACCTATGGATGAAGTGATGGCAGAGCTTATTGAAGAATGGCTTAAAACTCAAGACATTAAATAGAAATGAACTAAATCAGTACATACGTATTGATTTTAGTACTTTAGTACTGCAAGTCCATTAAAATTGATACTGTTTCAATCTTTATAATGCTTGCAAAATAAGCATAATTCTTAAAAAGACATTGCTAACAATATTAGTAATGTCAGGTATTTGCATGGCTTTTA
Source organism: Nostoc sp. UIC 10607 (assembly GCF_047228265.1). Taxonomy (NCBI): domain Bacteria; kingdom Bacillati; phylum Cyanobacteriota; class Cyanophyceae; order Nostocales; family Nostocaceae; genus Nostoc; species Nostoc sp. UIC 10607. Next base: position 15,009 of record NZ_JBIQNW010000066.1, read on the forward strand.
ATGTTATTAACAAGCTTGTAAAACCTTATTATGCCTGGAATTAAAGATAAAAAATAAATTATTTTATTTTGGAAAGTCGCACATTTACTATTTATTTTTATGGAAGATAAATTACTATGTAATAAGACTATACCCTTAGTCCATCTTTTCTAAGTGTCATGTCACCAGATATACATAAGGAAAGAATGCCTCCCCGGACTCAACTTGCTTCAACAAGTTGTTTAACAGTCCCAGAAGACACCCCTTTGTTTTGTTTGAAAAATATTCAAATTTCTTTATAACCTAATGTTATCAGTTCCTAGTACTTCTTACAACTTCCTACAACAGGTTATAGAGAAATTTAATTAAAACTTTGGTGAATCTTCAGGGGAGGTAAAGCCCACACAATTTACCTCACAAGGATTTCACAATGGTAGCCATTTTAAAAGGACAAGAGGCCGTTGGCGGCTCCGTTATGCCAGGGGCGTTCGCCTCCTTCGACATCCGAAATTTTCAAGACCAGCTAGAACCGTCCAAAGCTAAAAATAAGTTTATTTGTCCAGTTTGTGGCGGGAATGACTTATCTATTGTCCCAGAAACCGGGAAGTACAGATGCTTCAATAATTGTGAGTGTAAGGACATCAGAGAGGCGATCAAACCTTGGGCTGAAGTGGTGGCAGAAAGGACAGGGGCTAATTACACTCCATCCCTAAACCGTTTGGCTGCGAAGCCTAAGAGAATCTTGCCCAAACCAGCACCAATTCCAGATGGTGAATTAGGTTTGGTGATGTTGACCTCTACTGTAACCGATATTCCCCAACCGAAAAAATTAACGAGTAAACCACCAAAAGACGTTTTGGGCAGTGCCACCGAAACAATTTATCCTTACTCAGAATCGCAATGGGTGGTTCGCTATCAGTGGCCAGATGCCAATAAGGAGAAAGGTTACAGCAAGACCTTTCGGCAATGGCATAGGCTTGCAGATGGCACACCCCAAATGAAAAAAGGCGATTTGCCTTGGGGAGCATATCGCATTGATGAAGCTCTAGCTGCTGCTAAATCAGTAAATGTCACCCCGGCGCTACTCCAGCATGAAGGTGAGGGATGCGTAGAAGTTGGTCGCTCTCATGGTCTTGCTGGAATTACGTTTCAAGGCAGTGGATGGGATAAAAAGACTATCACGCCCTCGTATCAACGCGCAATTGAAGCAGGCATAGGATTAATCGTTTTTCTGCATGACCCCGATGACACTGGGCTAAAGAAACTCCAGACGTGTTCTGAATGTGCAGCCGAGGTTGGGATTGGATTTATTGGAATTAACCCTCACGACATCTGCCCCGATTTACCATATAAATCAAGTGACATCAAAGAAATCTTGGGGCAGATGGAAACACCAGAATTTATCCGTCGGTTAGAGCAGGAGATTCACGCAGCTGTAGCAGAGCGAAAGCAAGAGTTGGCAGAATCCGAAACTATTGAAAAAGAAGTTACGGATTTATCTAATTTCAGTATAGATATTGATCCAGCAGACCCAGAGGCATTTTACTTGCCTGTATGCCAATCCATGAATTTACCCTACTCTAACTGCGTAACGGCGGGTACTTTTGATGGCTGGGCTTACCGAAAAATCTTTCCTCAAACAGAATGGATGGTACTAAATTCATCCTTTTACAAGTGGTCACAAGAGAATAAGCAATGGCAGCACCAAGATGATAATAAAGCTTACAAGCTCCTCGCTGACGCTGGAGAATCCGCTTACAAGCTCTCTTACACAAAGACATTTGGCTGGAGAATAACCAAGCCTTACGAAACTAACGCACACAAGGAATCTGCCTTTAAATATTGCCGCAGTCGCTTAGAACCAGCAGAACCACTGCCAACCAATACTCATTTATTAGGGTTTAACAATTGTGTCGTTGATTTGCGAACTGGTGAACAAATGCCTCATCGCAAAGATTTTTACCTCACTAATATTATTCCCCACGATTACGAAGCCAACAAACCATGCCCAGAAGTTTTTCTGAAATTTCTAAATGAAAGCTTTGGGTCAGAATTGGTTGAAGTGATTCGGGCGTTCACGAGTATGTTTTTAGACCCAACTGCCCCTTATGGTCGGTTTCCCCACTTAATTGGCTTAAGTGGTGGGGGCAAGGGGACATTGGGAAGGTTTTGGAGTAGTTTATTTGGCGAGTCCGGCTCTAGTAGCGCTTCACATTTTGCGGATATTTCTACACCTGAAGGACGGCATCAATATTTAAGTGGAAAGCGGATATTTGGATTCCCTGACGTAGGAGGTTATGCCGAAGGAGTCCGAGCTTTTTACGAATTAGTTGACAATGGGCCAATGAGCGGACGCGCTTTATTCAATCCAGTAGCTTATTCAATCCAGTGGTACATTCGGTTTTGGATTGCCTCTGTAAGTCATCTACAAATCGAAAATGCTGGCGACGGCTGGATGCGTCGAGCTTACCCAATCCCAGTAAAAAACCGAGATATAACCCCTGACCCAGACTTGTGGCTGAAGCTACAAGAGGTGAAGTCGGACATAATTTCTTGGGCTTTAGCAATGCCACGAGCAGAACGCGATCGCATTTTGTTATCGCCACCAAGTTCGGATCGGGCGAAGAATCTGGCGCTAGAGGCATCTTTGTACGGGGACTCGACCAAATCCTTTGTGGATTTGTGCTTACGCCCTTCAACGACCGAAACATTTATCCCACAAAGTCGTTTACACAGTTGGTATGTACTTTACTGCCGGGAACATGGTTATGCTCCTTTGGGGATGTCCAAATTTATTAGCCATTTAAAAACAGTCTTGCCCCACAACTTCAAGGAACGTAGCTGGACACCCACGGTCAACGGAAAGCGTGAAAGAATTCAGTCCCACTTTGCATTCATTGAACCACTGGCTGGGGTATTTGAGATGAAAGTACCGGAGGGGCCACCGGATAGCTCACAATCCAGGGCGGAATTTTGGTATTGCTTTAAAGATAAATGCCTTGAAGGGGGAATAGAAGAATTCGAGGAGTTTTTTCACCCTACCAAAACGCCAGAACCCTTACACAGCAAGGCTGTCCACCCTGTCCATCCACTAAATACCCCGGAATTTGACCCTGGACAGGCTGAAACCCTTACACAGCAGGGCTGTCCACCCTGTCCAATTGTCCTCCCCCAAGAATTAGCATTGCAAAAAAAAGATGAAGAAAATTTTGATTGTGGAGCTAATCAATTTGTCAATTTAACTGATAACCCTTCAGTCCCCAAAGACTTTATGGACAGCCTGGACAGCCCTGCTGTGACTGGCTTTGAGCCTGTCCAGGAAGTAAATATTGTCGAAAACGGAGTGGACAGCCAGGACACCCCTGCTGTGACTGGGTTTTCTCCTCGACAAGATGGTGAATTGATAAATACACGAGAAAGCGAATTATCTCGCCCGGAATTGAAAGTTGGGGATAAAGTTGAGTTTTTCAACGACAGTGTTCGCAAGTGGCAAGTCGGAATCATTAAGAGCGTTCAATTAATGGATACATATTTTTGTAGCGCAACAATTGACTATCGAGGCTTTAAAGGTCAATTATGTCAATTAGAAATCTTTAGGAGTGATTGGATAAAATTTCTGCATTAGGGTGTTAAATCAGTTAACAGTTATTGTCACCGATGTAAAACCCGATTCGGGAATTTTGCAGCATCGACAATGCCGCCAGTCATGTAGACACTCGATAGACAATTAAGATTGAATTAGACCGCGATTTCTCCCCTATTAACAATCAAAGAACAATAATCATGGCATCTGCTGAACTTACCTCGCCAGAGTCAACCCAAGCAGTACCGACAGTTGAAACTCCTACGGATGAAGAGCAAGTAAATGTTGATACGTCAACAGAAACAGATATTGAATCGACAGCAGCAATATTTCAAGCTGTTGGGGTAATTACTGGGTCGGTCAATTTCAGTTCAGATGGACAAAGCACTGTTACTATCGGTAGCTATGAATACCCACTTTACTACTCGAAGCGACAATGGGATGTATTAAACGCTCTGAAGAAGGAAATAGAAAATACTGGCAACCATAATCAGCGTTTGGTTGTTTATCCAAAGGCAATTCACTTTCCACGCAAAGAGCAACCACATCGCATCGCTTTTCAGTTAGTGGGCTTTGACAGAGGGCGAAAACTAGATGCCGTTTCAGGAGAGTTAGAAGACCTGGAGTTTAAGTTATCAGGATTATGGCAGTTCATTCCTGTCTGCTCTACTCCCTGTATCTCAGTGTTCCGAAATTTCTCTGATGAAAGACTCGAATTTATTAAGCAGTCCGAGCCTGCCCGAAAGGTGAAATTCATGAAGGCTAGTCATATACCCTTGCTATGGAAGGATGCACCCGTCCGACCCTTCAGATTTAATCCCAAGGTGGCTAAAGAAGAACAAGGACGCGCAGTTTTTGTCACAATCAAGGCGAAATTTCTGCCGGGGCGTGATGTCTTCGGTTTTGTTGCACTGACTGCGCTACCACAAGAAGCTGCACCGAGATTTCTCAAAGCGTCTAAGGAGGATAAAGCCACAGTGCAACTTGCAGCTAAGAAAGCGCAAAGAGCAGCAGCACCACCTGCACCAAAGAAAGGTAAGTCAAAAGCGACTAGTCAGGATAATACCTCTGTGCCGCGTACCAAACCATTACCAAAACCAAAACCAAAGTTAAAAACGGGTGAGTAAAACCGCTTTTTTGTTTTATCAGTCAACGCCATCATGGGGTTATATCTGTTGTGTGGCCCCCTGAATAAATAAGTATTTGCAATAGTCGAGTCAGCCCTGACTGGCGCTCACGTCAAATTAAGGTTTTGGGGCGGTTACGCGATGATTTTGACAAAAGCTAGTGTCGAATGAGTATTTATTACTAGTTTTTATTAGCGAAGTTATTTTGACCAATAGCGGCGTGTTAGTTGCAAAATTATGTATTGCGGCGATATGGTGAACGGCGCGTGTAGGGCATTATTGACGGGTGTGTTTTCACTGAAGTACCGTCGCAAAGTTTGACCGCGCCGGGTTGGGTGTGGGGTTAGAGGGAATCTATGCGGGTTACTCTAGTGTCTGAACTATTGTAAAACCTGCGTCTGTAACTGCTTTTTTAAGCTCCTCATAGGTCACACTGTTGTCTTTGTCTGTATCGGCTTTTCGTAGCATTTCAAAGAATGTATTACTTTTCGTTAGTTCTATTAATGGCGATATTCCTGAGAAACTAACTTCATGTGGAATGCCGATTTTACCATCTTCGTTCTGGTCTGCCCTGTTAAATGCGTCTTTCAAAACTGCTTCTTCAATATCAGCCATAAAGTTCTACCTATTATTTTTCACTCGATATAAAAGTGAATCATCATTTTTGTTAACGTGCAAGGACAGTTAAGACAGTTAAGATATTTAAGAAATTTTTCATACTTTAGGTATAGAGAAAATTGATTCTCGCAACTTTTACTTATCAGTCTCATCGTAAATTATTAAATTCCTCTATCGTCAGATATACGGTATCTTTTTCAGCAAAACCTCCAGCTATTAAGACTTCTCTATATAACCAAGCTTCTCTAGCTGTTTTAAACCCGTCGAGCCATTTCTTTTCTTTACTACCTTTTATTCGGTATCCTACTCCCCAAGTATCATTTTTAAAGCAATAGTAAATTTTATAAAGCATTACTGGTTGAGCAAAATCACAGTCGTATTCTATTAAATCACCGTCTTTTTTTACACCGGAGAAACGACGTTTTTCCTTATTAATGTGAACATCTACAATTTCGTTTACATGTTTAGAATGTAAAATAATGTTTCCATCGGTGTCGATAGTATAAAATTTGGGGTTATGCGTAGCCATAAACTTATATTTGTATGATGGTCACAATCTATTGGGGTAGCCACCGAGAGGTAGAGTCGAGGGGAATGTTGCCATTCCCCTCGACTCTACCTCTCGGTCGATACCCTTGTTAGAATGTGCGGCTAAATATCGGGGGTTTTGCAAGAGATACAAGCCTCAACTGAAACCAAATAAAAGCTATCACTGGGGAAGTAAATTGCTGCCCAAAGTTGTTAAGCACAAAGATAAAAAGATATCGCCAGGACAGATGCGATTACCTTGGGTGGAATGAGAATTTGAATGTGAAGATTCATCAGTCCGTGAAGTGGCTGAACAGTTTGTGGTGGCTAACTGTTATGACCCGAAGATAGCGATGCGGTTGTTATGATTGATGGCAGTGCCAGGTATCGGAATTACTGAAATGCCCTCGTTTTCGTTGAAAGTGCTTTTGATAAGAAATATTTAGGGAAGGCTGGAACGTTTATATGTTACATTCGGAAAGTCTTTGCATCCATTCTTCCATCCCTAATATCTTTCTTTTTTCCCCAAACTTTTTTTTCTCCATCTTATATATACCACTTTTTTCTAATACATTTTCTATTCTTCTGAACTGTCTTATTTCACTTTCAATTTCTAATTCATATAATAATTCCAATTCCATTTCCAATTCCTTTAATTCCTCTTCTTCCCCAACATTCAAAAATTCTTCCAATTCCATTTCCAATTCCTCTTCTTCCCCAACATTCAAAAATTCTTCACTATCTATTGAATGCAATTCAAATTTTATTATATCCTCTTTTATCTTTTTCTTCTCTTCTTTCCTTTCTTCTTTTTCTCCTTCTTTTCTCTCACTATTATTCTTTTTAAATTCCCACAAAATTCCTAAATCACCACTATTTTCTCCCATTGTTTTATTCTTTAACTCCTTCAATCTCTCTTCCTTTGTTTTTAATTTTTTTAAAACTTCTATTATTTTTTCCCTTATTTCATTTTCATTCATATTTTCCCTCCACATTTCTTTCATTTTCATTCCCCTCCACCTCCACTTTCTCTATCAATCTTTTCACAATTTCTACATATCTTTCCACCTCATTTCTAGAGAATTTTTCCTTACTTATCACTAATAAACCTCCTCTACCTCCATTCCCTTCTTCCCTCTCCATTTCCTCCAAACCATTCCTTTTCAACACATCTTGCACTATTACATTCCACACTCTTACACTCCACACTCCCATTCTTCCCTTTCTCCAATTATTTACCTCACTTTTCAAAATACCCAACAAAATACCCAAACTTTGTGTTTTCCTTCCAATTATTATCCCCATCACCATACCCAGGAAAGGGAAATACCAGTCATCTACTAGGCTATCTACTTCCTCAGACTTTAATAGGAATACGAGTCGCCTTATCTCATCTATTTTTTCCTTTTGAACGCTAAAACCAAACTTTCCATTGCTACTTATTACCCATAGCTTATCAATGGTACGCAAGTCTAATTCAGGAAAGTTTTTAATATTTATATTTTTATGCTTTTGCAAAAGTTGTAGCATTAATATTGCTGTTTCTTTATCGGCTTCTAAAAAGTTTTTGTTTTGAAGTAAATTTCTTAAATTAGTGTAGTCTACCTCTACTTCTGATGCCTTCTCACCAGTTGTAGGGATTTTATTCAATATTTTTGAAATATCTTCAGCTTGTTGAATCTTCTCTCTAAAGGTGTTTTTTTCCTGCTCCCAAAATTTTAACCAATTACGTTTATGCTCCTGAAGATACTGCTCGTAATTTTGCAATTCTCTATTAAGCAAATCTTTGATACCCGTAGCTTCAGCTAATGATACTCTGGTTAAGGGATTATCTTTACAAAAATTACTATCAATTAAAAGTTTAACGAAAAAGTAAGTTTCATCCTCAATTTCATAAAAGTCTACATTACTTTTAGATAGCGCATACAACCTGTGCTTTCGATAGTCAAATTTTTTAAGCTTCTTTCTTGCATTTTTGTCACAATCAGATAATCTAAAAAAACTGGCTGTCTCAACAACAGAATCTATGTAAACTTTTAAATTATCATCCAAATATACAGCTTTGTGCTTATTATTAGAATCATATACAATCGGAACTGCTGGAGATGGATAGCTCCCTAATGGACAATCATAGCCTACTAGCTTATAGTTTTGTTCGTCCATATTATCCCTTCACTTTCCTCTTTATATTTTGGATAATAATCATGCAGTCCTTCTATTACTTTCCTCTTCGCATCTTATATAATATTCTATGGTCTTCTTATACGCTTCGTCTTCAAGGACACTTGCAATTTCAGATGGCCTACGAGCTTTGTTATACTCATATGGAGATGTTAAAATATGTGGAACTATATGAGGCTCCTGTCCCTGTCTAATCTCAATCAATTTAAAAAAATTTTCCATTTGTGGTTTAGGGAAGCCTACCCAAATAATGTCTTCGAGTACATTAACTAAAGATAACTGCTGTGTACTTTGGCACTCTATCATACGCTGTCTATGATCTACTCCAGACTCACACAAGTCAGTCTGCAAGAAATCCAGCAAATTTCCTATAAGCTCTATTTGTGAAGCAGATTGTCTAACAACCTCTCCAAGAAGATAATTCTTACTGCTGCCATAAAGATAGTAAACAAGTTTAGGAGCACTGTTTGCTCCATCATTATGAATTCTATAATTATCAAATTTACACAACTCTTGATTATTATATAGACCCTTATTAGCTGCTCCAGTGTCGTAAGGAAATAGATAATCTATTTTTCTAAGTAATGTGGGTTTGAATACAAAAGCAACAGGTAAGTTTGTCGGTTCAGAGGTAGGTTGGTGTCCATAGCGATGAAAAACTCCACCGTATGAAAAGTAAAGCAAACGTTCTTCAAAAACAACACAATGTGTTGGATTGAAAGCTACATCTCTTATAATTTCATTAAAGGAACGAGCAGAAGTAAGATGAGCTATAGGTAAGGCTATAACTGAAGATTTTGGAGGAGGTAAACTTTTTAAAACTTCGTTAAGTGTAATCATAATTAGTATTTATTGTCTCCAATTCCTGCGACTTACCCACGATTTAGTATTTTTTTCATTAATTAGTTATTGTTCGTATATTTTTGTTCTTTGCGAAGCTCTGTCCAAGTTGTATTAGTTTCATTAAGAATACTCTGATACTGTTGATATAAGTTGTCTAAATCTTCTTGACTATTAGGTTCAATTTCACCAGTACCTAAGTATTCTAATTTGTCTTTCAACTCATGTAGTTTATTTAAAGTATTAGTATATACAATCCATAATCCTCTATAGTTAAAAAATGTATCCCAAGCTGTTAACAAACTTGTTACAGCACTAAGAGTAAAAGCAACGTTTTGCAAGACAATTTTATTTGATGTGTTGAGTCCATTAAGTCCTAATAAAATTGTTGTTAAAGATGCCACAGATAATGAGATTAGTTTAATTTTTATTGCATTTATTCTATTTTCATCACTTCGCTCTTTAAAAGAACCAATTCTTTTGTCTATTTTTTCTTTAATAAAGTTTATTTTTCTATTTTTATTATCACCTTTTTCAATACAGCTTACCTTTACTTTGAGTTCTTTTGTACATTTGGCAATAAACTCTATAAGCTGTTTGTGATTAGAGAAAGTTAAATTCATGACTAAATCTTCACCAGAATCTAAGACTAGCTCATCAAGTTTACCATCGTACTCTGTTGCCAATTCGGAAATTTTAGCACCTAGCTCATCTAAATTTTGTATTGAACAACTAACTTGCACATTAAACTTTTGGGATTGATATTGCATTGTCATAATAGTAGTTTTTACTAGCTCAGGTTACTTAGTGATAATGGATTAATGACTCATCATTAGCTTTAACAACTGCCCAATTACCTCTGCCTTATGGCTTATCTTCAGCCCCCGTAGGGCGCAAGCTGCATGGAATCGTTTTTTGAGGCCGTTTATTTCTGTAACTCCTTCATGGCAAGCCTTTCAAGCTTTACGTGGCGGCAAAATGTGTCTTGGCTACTTTTACCCCAACTTGTTTTTCTGGAATCTTTTATTGGCAACACTTTCACCTTATCTTGCCCCTGGTGACAGCTTGGCAATATCTACGCCAAGATGGAGGTATTTATTAATTGATAATTATTCCCAATAACTCTTGAGTAGCTTATCTATCAACGGAGTAATGGGGCTTCAAGCAGTGTAGACTGTCCATAATAGAACGCCTATACCGGACACTACCCTTACGAATAAATGAGGCCGTCACCCCCAACTCGTCTACCTAACAAGCATTATAGGTCTAGAGAATACCTTACACCAAGCGAAGTGCGATCTCTACTCGATGCTGCACTTGAGCGCAAAGCTCGTTATTCCCACCGTGATTATACACTGATGCTGATGATGTTTCGCCACGGTCTGAGGGTGGGGGAAGCTGTAGGGGCTAAATGCGGGTTGCGGTGGGATGCCTTGATGTGGGCCGAACGTCAGATTTTCATCACCAGGGAAAAGGGCAGTGACTCAGGGGTGCATCCCCTCAGAGATGATGAACTGGAATTGCTTAAAGAACTCAGAGAGATGTTGCCAGATAGCAAATATATTTTCGTTTCTGAGCGCGGTGAGGTGATGTCTACTGATGCGGTACGAAAGCTGCTTGGGCGACTGGCAGCACAGGCTGGGCTTGATATCAAAGTTCACTGTCACATGATGCGCCATGCTTGCGGTTACTATCTGGTGAATCAGGGTTACAACACTAGGGAAATTCAAGACTTCCTGGGACACCGTGATATCAAACACACGGAGAAATATACCAAGCTGAATGCTCGACGCTTCCTGAATTTTGATTGGGGCGATTTGTAATTTCTCTATAAATTAAATTTTTTCAAATCACTAGACAATCTTTACTACTGGTTTCAATCCCTAATAGGGATTTAGGTTAATTGCAATTTAAGAGCTAACTCATCGGATCAGGAATTAAAAACAAGGTTAGAGCTTTTACAGCGCTTCCGGCTATTATGCAATACAATTTTCTTCTTACCTCTCTCCTATCATAGCTTTCAGCTTTGAGGGTGTACCTCATAGCCGCCGGAAGTGCTGTATTAGTTCGCTTTGAATTAAAATCCCAAATAGGTCTACAAGAATTAGCCATTTTTAAAATTGTGTGGGATGGATTAATAGATTCTATCCCAGAAGGTATTTTAGATTTGGAAGATAATCAGGAATTTAATTATAAGGCAGAATTAAACCATCTTCCTTTCAGATTTCAGGAAGATTTTAAGTTAGAAATATTGCTAGATAATTAACATCTCAACAGCTACATCTAAAATAAATTGCATTAAAAGTCAAGATACATAAAGACATAATTAATGCGCCTATGCCTACCCAAAACAATGTATTTGCTGGCTTTTTAGTCATATTTTAACTACAAAAACTACTTAATTTTTAATATTAAGCTGAGACATTTCAAAAGGGTAAATTATAGTTTCAATCCCTAATAGAGATTTAGTTTGATTGCAATCTGAAAGTGGATTTTTTATAGGAATTCACCTTGGGTTTCAATCCCTACTACAAAACATCACCTATTCAGCTTCTAGGAATCCTTTTATTGTTTCAACCGGAATATTGAAAAGTGGATGGTTAACAAATGTCTTTAATCCTTCCAGTCCTCCTGCTTTTAGTGCAGATATCAATCTGGCTTTTAGTGTTGGATTACGTTTAATTTCTTGATGAACTGCTTCTGTAACAGTGTCTGTTGTTGGATTAGTTTGAGCTAGTTGATTGAGAATTTTTTGAATGTCTGCTGCTGCCTCAGCCAGATTTTGTTTCTGCTCTGGCGAATAGTTGTTAAAATCGCCTTCAACATTTCCAGCGACTCCGTAGACTGAGGAATGAAAATTTTGCTGTACTTTTGGTTGTTCTGCCATGAGTTTAGGGACTTCTCCTAGTTTAACGGTTGCTTTATCAAGTGATAAAACAAGTCGGTTAATTTCTTTATCTTTATCATCAAGTCTAGCTTTATATTGCGGTTCTAATTCTTTCTTTGCAAATTCATAGCCTTTGAAAAAATCACTATGAAGCTTTGTTTTATCTGCCTGCTCTGGGACATTAACTTTAACAAGAACTATATCATCTATAACTTCAATACTTCGGATGATTAGCTCAGAGCTTTCGTTTTCAATTTGGATCTTTCTAAATGAGTAAGCAAAGGCTTCCCAGTCAACCCCATGTCGAAATATTAAGTCAACTGTTTCTAAAGCTTTCTGGAATAGTTTGGTAAACTCTCCAGGTTCAAAATCTCCGCTACTTGGACTGCGTTCTTGTTTGTTGTTTTTTAAGTAAACATACAGGCAATCAATATTATCTAGCTTTGTAGCAGAATTAATATTCCAGTCTTCCAAACAAGCACCTGTAAACTTTGCATTTGTAAAATCTGTTCCTAATGCTAGAGCTTTACTCAGGTTAGTGTCGGTGAGATTAGCCCCGCTTAGGTCTAGTCCACTGAGGTCTGCATTGCTGAAGTCAAGTCCGCGGAGGTCTGTATTGCTGAGGTTAGCCTTGCTGAAGTCAGTATTGCTGAGGTTAGTCCTGCTGAGGTCTACTCCGCTGAGGTCTGCACTACTAAGGTTAGCTCCGATGAGGTTAGCATTGCTGAGGTTAGCATTGCTGAGGTTAGCATTGCTGAGGTTAGCATTGTTGAGGTTTAGTCCACTGAAGTCAGTATTGCTGAGGTTAGCCCCGATGAGGTTTAGTCCACTGAAGTCAGTATTGCTGAGGTTAGCCCCGATGAGGTTAGCCTCGCTGAGGTATGCATTGCTGAGGTTAGCGCTGATGAGGTTAGCCTCGCTGAGGTTAGCGCTGATGAGGTTAGCCCCACTGAGGTTAGCCCCACTGAGGTTAGCCTCGCTGAGGTTAGCGCTGATGAGGTTAGCCCCACTGAGGTTAGCCCCACTGAGGTTAGCCCCACTGAGGTTAGCCCCACTGAGGTTAGCCCTGTTGAGGTATGCATTGCTGAGGTTAACCCCGATGAGGTCTAGCCCACTGAGGTTAGCGCTGATGAGGTTAGCATTGTTGAGGTTAGCCCTGTTGAGGTATGCCTCGCTGAGGTCTGCCCCACTGAGGTATGCATTGCTGAGGTTAGCCCTGTTGAGGTCTATCCCCTTGAGGTTAGCCCCCCCGAGTTTTGCCCCGATGAGGTTAGCCCCACTGAGGTTAGCGCTGATGAGGTTAGCCCCACTGAGGTTAGCGCTGATGAGGTTAGCCCCACTGAGGTTAGCGCTGATGAGGTTAGCCCCACTGAGGTTAGCGCTGATGAGGTTAGCCCCGATGAGTTCTGCATAGCTGAGGTTAGCCCTGTTGAGGTATGCCTCGCTGAGGTTAGCCCGGATGAGGTCAGGAATTATATTTAGATTGTTAGTTTTCCACTCATTCCAAGCTTGCACACCTTTATTCAGCAGAGCATAATGCTCTTCATTAACCATTGCTGATTCTCCTTATACCCTACTTCAAAATCTTCAATGGGCATAACTATAAAGATGTCATTTTCAATTAGCTTCATTAAATCTAAGCAGTAGATTTGGTTTGAACTATAGCAGGTGTTGGAGGTAGCAGCAAGCTTGACGATGCTGTCCCCCGTTGGGGCGTAGATGTCGGCAAATGTGTAGTTATACGACATCTCCCCAAAGCCTGAACACATAAGGACTTGAGGTATTTAGCAGTAGCTTATGGGGTGCGATTAGGTAGACTGCGACCGCTTTTGCTTATAGTTGCGATCGCTTGCTTCTTACTACTGTGTTTTAGTCCAATCGCTTACAAGTTAAATTAGAGGAATAACCCGTAAGTAAGTTTTCCGAGCCAAAAATTTTAATACAGCACACTGTTTAACCCACGATTTTTTACCAAGTGCAGTAGCTTAAGAGATGCTCCACTAGGCCGCTTTTGTCCTATTTCCCATTTTTGAACTGTTGAAGTACTTATATTCAAAATACGTGCAAAAACAGCTTGACTAACTTGAGATGATTCCCGTATTTCTTTAATTTGTAATGGTTCTAGAGGCTCAATAGGAGGTAGGCATAGGTGTTCAAATTCGCGCAATGTAGTTTGATTCATTAGCCCAGCTTTGTGTAGGTCTTTTGCTGTCTCATGAACTGCTTCAAGAATCGCTGATTTTTTCTGACGCATCACAAATCACCTCTATTAACGCATTACTATTTTTTGCTTGCTCAAGTTCTTCTGGTGTATAAGCAAGTAATTGCTTGGATAACATTTTCAGAGCTTCTTCTTCATCTTTGTCAATGTTGCTGCGTTGGTTTTTTGAAAAGCCAAAAATAAAAAACCAACGATCTTCATTATTAGTAGCTACTAGTGTCCGAAATCCACCACTCTTACCCTTCCCTGGTTTTGCTATGCGTTTTTTAAACAGTCCACCTCCCAGGTCAGCATCATAAAGCCCTGCTGCCATTTCGTTGACAGCATTACAGAGACTAAGATTGTTTAACCCTTCCTTTCGCGCCCAACGGTCAAAAGTACGGTTTTTGTAAATTTTCATTTTCTAGTCTCTTCGGTTAAAGTATAGCACCTAGTCCTATACTTTAGGCTAAAAATAGCATAGGCACAGCTGAGGAATAATGGTTGCTCTTTCTCAATCTCGCCAAAACTCGCCAATCACTGATAGGATTTTGGCGAGTTACGATATTTGGCGAGATTTATGAATAAGCAGTCAGCAGCAGATTACTTGGGTGTCAGTGTTAGGGCTTTAGAGCGCTACGTTCAACAGGGGCGAATCAGCGTCAAGTACGAGAAAGGTAAAACTCGCCCGACTGCCAACTTTGACCAAACCGAACTGGAAGCATTCAAGGAAGAACTAAACCAACCGACCGTAAAACCTGCCTTTGAATCTCGCCAAATAGCGACAGAGCAACAGCCACAGACAGGTAAATTAGTGCATTCTTCTGGCGAGATTGCGGAGTTTGGCGAGATTGGGGTAATTGATAAGTTATCCTCAATCATTGAAGGGCTGCTGGGCAGAGGCGACAATCAGCCAGTAGTGCCGATCGCTGATAAGCTACTACTGACTATTGCAGAGACACAAGCGCTAACTGGGTTGTCTAGAGAATTCCTGCGAGACGCAATTACGGCAGGTTCGTTAAAAGCCAAAGTAATTGGCAAGGGTTGGCGAGTTAAACGCAGTGACCTACAAGAGTACGTTGACAAGCTGTTTTGATTCTCGCCAAACTGCGACAGGGTAAATCTCGCCAGTAGCGTAGAGCATATTACGGTATTTGAAATAGTGGCGAGATTTGACGCGATTGCATGGGAGTGCAGTCTTGAAAGCGATCGCAACGAATGACCAGATGGAGAAATAAATGGAAATTACCCGATTGTCGGCTCAATGCCAAAAAAGCTATCACGCCAGATCAATATATATAGGCAGCTATTACACGTAATGGCTCAAAGGTGTAGCGCGATCACTAACTCTCAATGTTCTTTAGCTCCACCACCGTGACACATCTTGGATGGCATCAGCTGTATTTTTTACTGCTTCTTGACCACCTAAAGCAGGTATAACAGGAGTTAATGCCTTTATATCACTGAGTAAATTTGGGCGAGTGTGAACAGATAAGATGTGAAGGGTATCTCGCCAGTGAGCAAAAAGTGGCGTTTTTTGTATTTGTGAAAGTTTAACAGCCAAACTACTTAGGGCATAGACGCGACTTGACTCAGACTGAATCTCCCTAGTAGCAGCCAGAGCCTCTGGTAACAAATCATGAGGCAGAATAGCCGCCAAACGACTTAGGGCTAAGGCGCGATACTCCTCATCCTGAATCTCCCTAGCAGCAGCCAGAGCCTCTGGTAATAATTCTGGCAGAATAGCCGCCAAACTACTTAGGGCATAGGCGCGACTTGAGTCAGACTGAATCTCCCTAGCAGCAGCCAGAGCCTCTGGTAACAAATCATGAGGCAGAATAGCCGCCAAACTATTTAGGGCATCGGTGCGATGTCCCTCATCCTGAATCTCCCTAGCAGCAGCCAGAGCCTCTGGTAACAAATCATGAGGCAGAATAGC
>NZ_JBIQNW010000067.1:0-30590 GCF_047228265.1 Nostoc sp. UIC 10607
ATCATTTTCACTAACTGGCTTTTGAGTATTTTAGCTGATTGACAAAATGCACTTTTACTTAACCTGTCACGGGTGGCTTGGCGTTAGGTTTGAGTTTTATTTTTGAGACTACATACAAAAGAAAAGACGCAAATTTATCCTTTGCGTCTTCTTTTAAGATTTTAAAAATTAGAAACTGAATGTGGTTCTTAGTGCACCAATAACAACATCATCATTGTTATTGTTGTGATCTGGGGATGTTAACCAGATGACTCCTGGAGTAATGGTGATATTGTCACTCAGCTTATACTGGTAGAACGCTTCAAGATGATAGGATGTATCGGGATCGCTATCCAATCCTGCGATGTTAGAATTTGTTAATCTAGGTTCCACGCCAGCAATAATACCGGCTAAACTTCCTTTTTTACCGAGGTCAGGGAAGCCGAGGGTAACGGCATAGTTCCAAATATCAACTTCTCCACGGTTGCCAGTCAAGGTACGGCTGTTGGTGTATCCAGCCCAACCACCCAAGACGATGTTATCAGTGATGCCAATGGATGCTTGCACACCATAAGAATTGCTGGAAAATCGGGAATCTAGCGTACCATCGGCATCTAAATCCAAGGGCGTGAGAGTTGCTGCATTGCTACCCGTGAGTAGTGGTTGATTATAAGAATTAATGTAAGTTAAACCAACAGTAATGCGATCGCTTGGTTTAACAGTCAGCTGTGCCAGTGCACCGTAAGAACCATTAAACAAACCATTATTGGGTGTAGGGTCATTCGCTGTACCACTCAAATACCCTAGACTGAGTGCTAATTTGTCACTGAACTCGTGGGTTACTCCCAACCCCGCGCCACCTATCTGGCTATAAATGGGGTTGCGTGTACCAAAGGTGGACAAAGTACCAAACGCCCCATCACCATCAAAGAGATTGACAGTGGTGGTAAGGTCGTCTGCTGCACCTGCGTTAGCAATAGCGATAACCTGTGTTTTTTCGCCCAAGGGAAATCTGTAGAACAGTGCATCTATCGCAGCATTAGTAGTACCATCCTCGCCAGCAAAGAATAAGTTACCCTCTGATGTACCAATGTTAGGGCTGAGAATATTATTAGCCTGGATTCTGGTGAACAGCGTATCCTGTCCTGTGAAGCTGGTCACAAGTTCTACCCGTGCTCGTACCCCTAAAGTTGTATTTTCATCTGTAATTTCCGCACCGTTGACTGTATTTCCTGACAAAACATCGCTGACAACTGCGACAACTTGTCCTTGCAGTTTGGTTGTGATTGAGAACTGATTCGCCTCTAATTCAGCAGTGCGTGCTTCTACTGCATCTACACGACCTCGGAGTGTCGCTAGTTCGGCTGAATAATCTTCTTGCAGCTTTTGTAATGTGGCTAAATCTTCTTTATTAACTAAATCGCCAGTGGCTGTAGCAATTAGTTCGTTGACGCGATCAAGACAAGCATTTAAACCAGCAGCAAACTCATATCGCGTTAATGCTCGATTTCCCCGATAAGTGCTATTTGGATATCCTGCAATACAGCCATAACGCTCAACCAAGGACTGCAATGCCTGGAATGCCCAGTCGGTGGGTTGTACGTCGGAAAATTGAGACACAGAGGTAACTTGCCCTATTGTCTGATCTGGCGCTATGTTCTGAACTTCTGTGTCTCGATTAGCTAAAACTTGCGGTTGATTAATTTCAGATTTACCGGATATTTCACCTGCAAATGTAGCAGTATTTACAAATAACATTACACCGCAGACTGCTGGACTAACTAGCAGATATCTACAGAATTTTTGCATTTTTCTCCTCACACTGATCTCCAATTCACACCCAAAGCACGTTGAAAAAACGTGTATTTTATGAAAATATTTGTCAGTAATCTTATCAGAAGTAAGCAAACTTTTTAACAAAAAAAGTCAAGAGATCCTAATTATTTAGGGAAAACTAAGATGTACCGTCTGAAACAGTTTTGTTGTTACTCATTACACAGGAAACTCAGAATGATATTATGTATCTTAAATGAGAATGAGAATTATTATAGTCTAAAATATAAAATTGTGTCTCATTGCCAATACGGTTTGTGACACAGGCAGAATCAGCATCCGTTTTGAGGAGAAAAGAGCGTGATTGTGAATTACAGAGAGCTTAGAACAGGCAGGCAAAGAAGCCGCATCTTGCCCATAATTGCTGTGCTAATGTTGTCAATGGCTACTGGCTGTAGCGAATCGAATCCGAATCAGGGAAGAACTTCCGAACAGTCGCCGCAAGCACAGGAAGCTGTCTCTACCCCACAGCCACAGTCGGGAAAAACGAAAGTAGTGACGACATTTTTGCCGATATATTTATTTACTAAGGCAGTAGCTGGAAATGTAGCAGATGTAGAAATACTAGTGCCACCTGGTACGGAGGTACATGAATACCAAGCGACACCAGAAAATGTCAAAGCGATCGCAACTGCGAATGTGTTAGTAAAAAATGGTTTAGGTTTAGAGGAGTTTCTAAAAAATACTGTCAAAAATGCCCAGAACACCAAATTAGCTGAAATTGATGCTAGCCAAGGTATTAAACCTTTAAATGAAATTTCACCCGTTGTGAAAACGGCCAAAGAAGAAAAAGACCACGACCATGAACACACCCAAGGGAATCCGCACGTTTGGTTAGATCCAGTTTTGGCAAAACAGCAGGTAACTAATATTCGAGATGGATTAATTGCTGCCGATCCGGCAAATAAAGGTACTTATGAGGCCAATGCTGCGGCTTATATTAAAGAATTAGAAAGTTTAAATAGTGAATTTCAGCAGACTTTGCAGAAAACTCCTAGTTGCACCTTTATTACCTTCCATGATGCATTTCCGTATTTAGCTAAACGCTATAACCTCAAGCAAGTTGCTGTGGTGCAAATTCCCGAAGATCAACTTTCACCAACGGATGTGCAAAATGCAGTCAATGCCGTAAATAAGTACAAAGTTAAGGCTTTATTTAGTGAACCAGGAGTAGATAACAAATTACTAACCAGCCTCTCTCAAGATTTAAAATTAACTTTGCAGACGCTAGATTCATTAGAAACTGGCGCAACAGAACCACAGCATTATTTCAAGGCTATGAAAGCTAACTTGCAAACTCTAGAAACGGCGTGTAAATAAGTTTGCTAGCTGTCCTTTACAAATGACCAATGACCAATGACCAATGACCAATGACCAATGACATTGCTATTTTGAAAGTAGAAGGATTAACTGTCTATCAAGGCAGCTATCTAGCTGTTCGAGATGTTTCCTTTGAATTATTGCCAGGAACAGATACAGCCATAGTTGGCCCCAATGGTGCTGGTAAAAGTACCCTAGTAAAAGCGGTTTTAGATTTGATACCTCGAAGGGCTGGTACGATTGAAATATTGGGTCGCCCAATTGCAAAACTGGGGCGTTTACGTCATTTGTTGGGCTATATGCCGCAAAATTTCATCTTTGACCGCAGCTTTCCCATTTCCGTCAGCGAATTAGTGGGACTGGGATGGGTGAATCAAGGTAAAAGGGGGGATTCTTTTTTTTCCAGGCTGTGGAGACAAGACCACGAAAAATCGGCAGCAGTGGTAGAAGCTTTACGACGAACCGATGCTTATCATTTACAGCATCAAGCTATTGGTACCCTTAGCGGTGGTCAACTCAAGCGGGTTTTATTGGCTTATTGTCTGGTAATGCCTCGGAAACTGTTGGTACTAGATGAAGCCTTTGCTGGTGTTGATGTGCAAGGTTCAGCAGACTTTTACGCTTTGCTAAATGAATTAAAGCGTGAGGAGGGTTGGACAGTATTGCAAGTTTCTCATGATATTGATATGGTAAATCGCCATTGCGATCGCGTGCTTTGCCTAAACCAAAGCATTGTTTGTACTGGTAAGCCAGAAATTGCCCTTTCACCGCAAAACCTGTTAGCAACCTATGGCCCAGGTTTTAGTCGCTACCAGCATCAACATTAAAATAATTCGTAATTAAACAATGAAAGATGCTAGTAATTATAGATTTCTTCAATGATTGTCAGATAGCTTGGCTTGCGATCGCAAATAGGAATGACTTGGTAGAGTTGTTCTTGTTGCCCTTTATGCAGCGTGCGATCGTAGGTGCTGTGTTAATGGGAATACTTGGCGGGATGTTGGGTAGTTTTGTCACCTTGCGCCAGTTGTCCTTTTTTAGCCACGCGGTTGGTCATGCAGCATTAGTAGGTGTGGCGTTAGGCGTGCTGCTACAAGTAAATCCTACTTGGATGCTGTTACCTTTTACCTTAGTTTTTGGCGTTATTGTCCTCTACTTTATCGACAAAACCGACTTAGGTAGCGATAGCGTATTGAGCATAGTGCTATCTGGGGCATTAGCGATCGGTATAATTCTTACCAGTCTAATAAAAGGATATCGTGGCAGCTTGATGGCTGTGCTGTTTGGCGATATTCTGGCGATCAATACCACAGATTTGATTTTGACGCTGCTGGTACTTGTGGGAGGTAGCATATTTTTACTATCAACTCTACGGCAGCAAATTTTATTGACCCTTAATCCCGATGTAGCGCAAGTTCAAGGTATTCCTGTGCAATTGTACCGCTATGTTTTTGTGGTCTTGCTTTCACTCGCCGTTGCTGTAGCGATTAAAGCTGTCGGTGTTTTACTAGTCAACGCCTTTTTGGTTATTCCCGCCTCTACCGCCAAACTGATGAGTCACCACTTTAGCCGCTTTCTAGTCATGTCAGTGATAGTTGGTTCCATCAGCAGCATTGCTGGCATCATTGTCTCAGGTATTTTCAACCTTGCTTCTGGCCCGAGTATTGTTCTTGTGCAGTTTCTACTATTTGTAGCCGTTTTCATCTGGTTCAAGCTGAGACTGAAAGCTGCATAAATTATTTTTCTCCAAGGCCTTGCAATATTCTTTGATGTTTGCTACATTTATTAATCGTGGCTCACAAAAGCCCCAGCCGGGATAGCTCAGTTGGTAGAGCAGAGGACTGAAAATCCTCGTGTCACCGGTTCAAGTCCGGTTCCTGGCATCACAACAAACCCCTTGAAATCCTTAGACTTCAAGGGGTTTGTTGTTTTTAACTCACGGTTAGGACAGTATAATCCTATTTTAGTTTGTATAAAAAACAGCTACATGTGAGAATCTTTTAACTACATGAACAATTTCTAAATGCGGAAAGTCCCTTAAGCCATTATGTTTGCATAGCAAATTCTTCTGGTTCTATTCCCCAATTTACCCAGCGAATTGCTTCACGCGCTGAGTTCATGTTCGGTGGAACTCACAAGGCGTGAATAAACCCTATACTATGGCAAGTCATTTTTAATACGTAAGTTGGTTCTTCCTCAACATCAGCATCAATTTTTAATAGCGTGTATTCATGCCAAAAATCTAATTCAATAGCTTGTAATTCTTGGCAAATTCTGGCTAGACGGTCTAAAATGATTTTAGATTTAATTTGAGACTTTAATTTATCTTCTAATACATATTCTACTGTAATATAGCGGTTCCCAATTGCATGGAATACAGACCTAACCCCCAGACCCTTCCCTACTAGCGTTGGGGAGTAACGCTCAAAGCCTCTCTCCTTGTAGGAGGGAGGTTTGGAGAGAGGTCAAAACTGTACTGTACCCAAGTGAGAACTGCTATAAAACCTCGTTAAAAAATAGTTAATTGCCTAATTATTTGCGTATTTATTTGATAGGAAAAATTTAAACCCGTATTAGTCAAATTTGAATAAATGTAGTTAATAAACTTGTTGTTTAAGTTTATGTTATTCCAATTTAATTTATTATGTTGTTTTTTAATAATTTTTAAACCAGCATCAAGACTGTTACAAAAAATAATTTCCGGCTGTTGTTTACCGATAGCTGTATATGCAGCTTTAACAACTTCCTCTACCTTTTCTTTATCAATCCGCTCAGTTGAAAGCGCGATCGCTCTCCACTTCTGGCGATAAACTGGAATTAAAGCCTCTTGCTCAGGCGTTAACTTTTCAATCAGCGACATAACGCCAACCTTAAGGCTCATATTCCCGTTGAATTTTCACCATCCAGTCACCTTGGGGAATAGAAATAGCTTTATGCTCCTCATGGGCAAGCAATGCCGACTCTGAAAACACACGTAAATAGAGTGTGCTATCTTTCTCGTATAATTCTGCATTTCCCTCAGTAATGCGATGCTTGTGCCCTGTAACTTTGCCTTTTGCCAAAGTTAAGTGAGGTATTTTTTGTCCTTAAATTTGCTGCACAGGCAGTAAGATTACATAACCTTGACGAATTGGTCGCATGGTTTTGCTTTCCTGACATGGGTACAAACCCCACTTCGCTTTTGCTCTCAAATTTGATTTAATTTTGGCACAAGCTCTTAGGCATTGAGCATTGGTTATTTTCCTTGTCTCCACTCGCCATTCCCTATTCCCCAATGAAATTACACTTCTTGCGGGGTATTTTGAAAACTTTAGTCGCCAATTATGCGTTAGATAAGTTAAAGATTGAAATAGCTGGAACTTCACACCCAGCGTTCCCCTCCCCTAACCTCTGGGACATACTGGGCCATAAGTTCAGCAGATTTTATCCCAAGCAGGCAGTTTATGTGAGGATTAAATCACTGCCCTAAGCGTGACCTTTTATCTTGACAATTTGCAAAAGTTACCTCAATTTGACTGTTTAGCTTAGTAGCTCTTCTTTTTATTGAAATTTCCATGTCAACTCTCGTCATCGTCGAATCTCCAACCAAAGCTCGCACCATTCGCAACTACCTGCCATCAGGCTATCGGGTGGAGGCATCTATGGGTCATGTGCGTGACCTACCCCAGTCGGCTAGTGAAATTCCCGCTAGCGTCAAAGGGGAAACATGGGCGCAGCTAGGGGTGAATGTGGACGCCGACTTTGAACCGGTGTATGTTGTCCCGAAAGACAAAAAGAAAATTGTTACCCAGCTCAAAGACGCCCTCAAAGATGTAGATGAACTGATCCTGGCAACGGACGAAGACCGGGAAGGTGAAAGCATTAGTTGGCATTTATACCAATTGCTGAAGCCGAAAGTTCCGACTAAACGGATGGTGTTTCACGAAATTACCCAAGAGGCGATCAAAAAAGCTCTGAAAAACTGCCGCAATATCGATGAGCAGTTGGTTCGCGCCCAAGAAACGCGGCGGATTTTAGATCGACTGGTGGGCTATACCCTATCTCCACTGCTGTGGAAAAAAATCGCCTGGGGATTATCCGCCGGGCGAGTGCAATCTGTAGCCGTGCGGCTTTTAGTCACTAGGGAACGCCAACGCCGTGCTTTTCATGAGGGTACATACTGGGATTTGAAAGCCAGTTTGTCAAAGGAAAAAACCCCCTTTGCTGCCCAGTTGGTCACATTGGCAGGAACCAAAATCGCTAACGGCAGCGATTTTGACGCAACAACCGGACAAATTACCGCAGGTCGCAATGTCTTGCTGCTCAACGAAGACCAAGCGGTAGCGCTCAAGGAACGCCTAATTGGGAAAACCTGGAGTGTTACCGACATGGAGGAACGCCCAGTAACGCGCAAACCTGCGCCACCGTTCACCACCTCAACCCTGCAACAAGAATCTAACCGGAAATTGCGCCTCTCAGCCCGTGACACAATGCGGGTTGCCCAGAATTTGTACGAGCAGGGGTATATTACCTATATGCGGACAGATTCGGTGCATTTGTCAGATCAAGCGATCGCAGCTGCTCGGAGTTGTGTAGAAAAGCTCTACGGTCAACAATACCTCAGTCCCCAGCCTCGGCAATACACCACCAAATCCAAAGGCGCACAAGAGGCGCACGAAGCAATTCGTCCAGCGGGTAGCACCTTCCGTACCCCCCAAGAAACTGCTTTGGGCGGTCGAGAACTTGCCGTTTATGATTTGATTTGGAAGCGGACTGTCGCCTGTCAAATGGCTGATTCCCGGCAAACTCAAATTACCGTGCAATTGCAAGTTGAGGACGCTGGATTTCGTTCTTCTGGCAAACGGATTGAATTTCCAGGATACTTACGTGCCTATGTTGAAGGCTCAGACGACCCGGAAGCAGCACTGGAAGATCAGGAAGTAATTTTGCCCAATCTGAAAGTGGGAGATCATCCGGATTGTACAGAATTGGAAGCCGTCGGGCACGAAACCCAACCGCCAGCTAGATATACCGAAGCGACTTTGGTGAAAACCTTGGAAAGCGAAGGTATCGGTCGTCCCAGTACCTACGCCAGCATCATTGGCACCATCATCGACAAGGGTTATGCCCATTTGGTGAGTAACGCTCTCATTCCTACCTTCACCGCTTTCGCCGTCACCGACTTGCTGGAAAAACATTTCCCGGACATCGTTGATCCCAGCTTCACCTCGAAGATGGAGCAAACCCTTGATGACATTGCCACAGGTGAAGCGAAATGGCTACCCTACTTGCAGCAATTCTATCTGGGAGAAAAAGGGCTGGAAACTCTGGTAAAAGAACGGGAAAGTCAAATTGATGCCACCAAAGCTAGGACTGTAGAACTGGAGAATCTAGATGCCAAAGTCCGCATTGGTAAATATGGCCCCTATATTGAGGTCGAAAATGGTGAGGGAGTTATCACCGCCTCAATTCCCAAAGACCTGACACCAGCTGACCTCGACCCCAAACAGGTAGAAGTATTGCTGCGACAAAAAACCACAGGCCCTGACCAGGTAGGTCGGCATCCCGAAACTGGCGAACCGATTTATGTAAAAATTGGTGCTTACGGGCCCTATGTTCAATTGGGTGACAAAACCGACGAAAACCCCAAACCGAAACAAGCCTCCCTACTCAAAGGTGTTACCCCAGAAACCGTTACCCTGGAAATGGCTGTTGGTCTGTTGGCACTACCCCGGACATTAGGAGTTCATCCAGTCACTAGTGGCAAAATCCAAGCAAGTTTAGGACGTTTTGGCCCTTATGTGGTTCATGACCAGGGTAAAGAGGGAAAAGATTACCGTTCCCTTAAAGTTGCTGATAATGTATTGACAATTAGCTTAGAACGTGCATTGGAATTATTGTCTGAGCCAAAAAAGGGACGCAGTTCCACCAACAGCAAGTCCAAGGCAGCCTTACGCGAATTGGGTACACATCCAGAGGATGGGGAAACAATTAATATCTACGATGGACCCTATGGCCCTTACATCAAGCATGGCAAAACTAATGTGAGTATCCCAGAAGGTCAAACGGTAGAAAATATAACCCTGGCTGAGGCGCTGAACTTGTTGTCAGCTAAGGCATCGACAGCAAAATCGACTCGCAAAAGCAGTAGTAAATCAACGAGTTCTAAATCTAAGTCAACTGCTAAGTCAACAACCACTGCGAAAAAAAAGGCGACAGAAGGTTAATTGCAAGTCAAGAGTCCAAAGTCCGATCCTTAACTCTTGACCCTTGATATTCATCCTTGATAGGATGCAGTTCAGTAGGTTGCAAGTGTGATACTCTAAAAAGTAAGGGAAAACACAACGCCAAATTTTAGAAGTGGCTTATGTCCCAAACACGGGATTGTGTATCAGCCCGGTTGGAAGCCAGAGGTGCGAAAATATGCCATTTTCTGCGTACCTGTTAATCAAAAATTGAGGTAGTATCTCAGGAGCGGTCAGTTCATGGACTATATAGAAAAGGTGCTGGAAAAGGTTAAGGAATTAGCACGTAGGTTAATTGAAAGCCTGTTAGGGCCAGAGGCTGAACCGGAACCGGAATTGATTCCGATTCCTGTGAATGACCGCTCGCGTCGTCGCCACTAGACCCAAAGTGCTGAACTCGACTTTGCAACCCTTAAGCATTCTGGCACTGCATGGGCCAAACTTAAATTTGCTAGGACAGCGAGAACCAGGAATTTATGGTTCGTTGACACTGGCTGAAATTAACCGCCTGTTAGAAGAAGAGGGTTTCAAGATACAGGCGAAAGTTTTTTCTGTGCAGTCAAATCATGAAGGAATATTGGTAGATACTATTCATGGCGCATTAGGAATATATCAGGGAATCTTGATTAATGCAGGGGCATATACCCATACAAGTGTGGCCTTGCGAGATGCGATCGCTGCTGTTAACTTACCCACAGTAGAAGTACATCTGAGTAATATTTACCGTCGGGAATATTTTCGCCATCATTCATACATCGCCCCTGTAGTGATCGGGCAAATAAGTGGTTTTGGTGTCCAAAGTTACTTGCTGGGCTTACAAGCTTTAGTACATTTTTTAAGAAAAGATGAAAAATGAATCGATTTTAAAGTTGAAGGTTTCGGATTTTGGATTAATGTGAGTTCAACGGCTCATATGGTTTTTGCCTAATGGGCTGAATCAAAAGACTTCTGAGAGTTTTATCGAACTCACGTTGGATTAATGATTAAATCCAAAATCCAAAATTATATGCGTTATTCTCCTATAAGTCGGTTTAGAGGTACTTTACTCGGAGCATTCCTGGGGGGAAGTTTAGCCGCTGGTGGTAAAATACAGTCTCAGAGTTACTCAGATTTGGGCAGAATGGCGGTTCTGGGTACCCAGAGTTTGATTGCGTTGGGTAGATTAGATTTAGATGATTGGGTAGGGCGTCAGCAACAAGAATCTCTTCACATAGCCGCAGCTGATGACATATCAACAAAAATAATTATTGCCACACTACCAGTAGCACTTTTTTTTCACGAAAATCCGATTAAGCTCCGACAAAACTTGCTGCATGTGCTCAATATCTGGGAAGATGACCTAGTAGTACGTGATGGAACACTAGCAGTAGGATATGCGATCGCTCTTGCTCTAACTGAAAAACTCCACCCCTTAACCCTTATTCCGCAAATAATTTCTTTTCTCGGAGAAACGCCGACATCAATACCAAAAAAATTATTAAAAGTTCAGAGTTTGTTAGAGCAAGGGGCTGGATTGTCAAGAGCGCAAGCTGAGTTTGCTAGAGAAGAAAAACTCAGTCACAGTATCGCTATGGCATTTTATTGCTTTTTGAGTACCTTGGAAGACTTTCGCCTGTCACTTTTGCAGGCTACTCACAATAGCAATTCTAATGTGCAAGATGCTACGCCTCTAAAGTCACACGCTATAAGTGCAATTACTGGTGCTTTATCAGGAGCATATAACGGTATAAGCGGAATTCCCGTAAATTGGCAAGTCTTGCTGCTACAGAGAAATTCTCCAACATGGGGATTAACTAGCTTTTCCCAAATGTTAGAATTGACCGATGCATTTGTGGCGGTATGGTCAGGAGTGTATGATATTGCCTTAAAGCCAAGGGAATTAACAGAGGAGGGATGTGAGGTGGCTTTGCTTTCAGTTTACGCAGCTCCTCGCGTTATTCGGTCGCGTTAATCCTATATTTCACCGAACAACGGTGCGGGTATTCAACGCCGAAAATTACCAATCTAGCCAATAACTAAAAAAACTAAGTCGTACAGCTTGGCGCAAATCCAGCTAACATCTCAATTAACAAGACTTGGGGCAGAATCACCTTATAGTGTATTAGTCTTATATACTAGAATTTTTCAGCAAACCCTCGGACTAATTCTGTAGGTAGCTATTGTGGCAAATCGGCAATCAAAAAAGCCCCCCGCCACCGTAGTTGCAATAGCAGCAGATCAAACTTCCCTGATGATTGTCTTATTTTGAGCTATCAAAGTCAGCAATTACAGGCAGAAATCATGAAAATGCAGCAATTTTTGCAGTTCTTAACCCAGCAATTGACTTACTGGCGGCGACAGTACAAAGGACTACGCCGTAAGGGAAAGTTAATGAGAAATCCCAAAAGCAAAAGCCATAGAAGGGAACTTTTAAGGACTGCCCTTAAGAATGTAATCTTATTTTTCTCAAAAACCAATGATAAAAGCGTAGGTGTAGCCCGCCGTAGGCATCTCCGAAAACAAGAAAGAGCGCTCCAGTCAAAAGCAAAATCGCTCAAAGCTAAAAGTAGTATTTATGCAATCGGTTTAGATTGGGTACATGAACAGCGTTCCTTGGTAATTTTAGCGATCGCTGTACTGTCCCTCACAGGCGTTATGGGGCATAAATTATACAACCAGACTCAACTCCAAGTAGGGAATCCCGCACCCCAAACGATTACAGCCCCTTACACAGCTAGCATCGAAGATCAGAAAAAAACAGAAGCCGAGCGCAAAGCTGTTAGTAAAAGCTCCTTACAAGTGTTGATGGTTGATTCGCAAATGAATGAACAAATCAACGGAAAATTGCAACAACTTCTGGATGATGGCAACGAAATTCGCGCTGTTGCTGGAGCTTTTCCTTTTTTTGATCCTTTAGTTTTGTCCATCTCTAGCCAACGTTACCTCCGCTCTTGCCCTGACTCGGAATGGCAAGCACTGCTGTTGGCTATAGAAAATACTAAAAATCAGCAGAGGAAAATAACGGGACGAACCGCCGTCTCATCCCATCCATCATCAATAGCTGCACCCAATCAGGAACGCCAGCCGAGCACAACACCAACACCACAGAAAACAGAGCCAGTTGATTTTTCTCAAAACACTGACTTTACTCAAGCAAAAGCCGAGCTAGAATCTTACCTCATTACAACTTCCGAGAAAAACTTGTCTTTACTGATTGCCCTAATTTCTCAAGTCCGCCAAAGGTACACCCAGGCCAATACCAAACTTTTACAGTTAGAGACTGTTACCTCAGAAGCAGTATACGAGGAATCTCTTTTTTTGGATTTGTCAGATGTGGAATGGGAAAGAACACAAATGGGAATCCATCAGAGCGCAGAGCGGATTCTCACACAAGGCATCCCACATGGACTGCCAAAAAATATTTTACAAGATGCGGTGAGTTTACAATTGCAGACCTTTGTACCAGAATCCGCTGAACCTTTGGCAAAGAAGCTGTTGTTAGCTGTACTCAAGCCAAATCTGCAAAACGATGAAGAACAAACGAGAGAAAACGCTCAAAAGGCTGCTGCTGGAGTGCCGCCTGTGATGGAGAAGATCCGGCGTGGTGAGGTGATTGTCAAAAAAGGAGAGCAAATTACTGCATGGAACTTTGAGGTGCTGGAGCATTATCACCTGATTCGCCGGGAGGTAAAATGGCAGGCGTTGCTGAAGTTAGCAGGCGTTATTGCGATCGCCATTGGCATTTTTGTCTGGGTAGAACG
The DNA here is from genome assembly GCF_047228265.1 of Nostoc sp. UIC 10607. NCBI lineage: Bacteria > Bacillati > Cyanobacteriota > Cyanophyceae > Nostocales > Nostocaceae > Nostoc > Nostoc sp. UIC 10607. The sequence continues at coordinate 13,097 of NZ_JBIQNW010000067.1, forward strand.
GCATGTAGATTACGAATTGCGACAACGCGATCGCTTGTTGGTATTGCTGCTGACTCTGAGTGTTCCAGGAGTGATCACGCTAGGATTGCCTTATACCACCTGGAGCGCCCTTGGTTTATTATTGGGAAGTTTTTACGGCCCCACTTTAGGGTTAACAGTTGTCGGAATGCTGTTGCCGATATTAGCTATTAGCTCGGATATGAGCAAGGCTGCGCTTTTAGCTGGTGCAGGGGGAGGAATATTAGGTAGTTACATTGCACAACGATTACGATCGCGTGAAGAATTAGCATTATTAGGTGTTGCGATCGCTTTAACTCAAGGCGGCATTTATCTGGTTGTTAAAATCTTAATTGGTCAAGCATTTGGTTCAACTTGGTATATCGTCCTCCGAGAAGCCGGATTGTTTGCTTTATCCGGTTTAGGCTGGAGTGTTGTTGCCTTAGGCTTGAGTCCTTATCTAGAAAAAGTTTTTGATTTAGTTACCCCAATCCGCCTAGCAGAACTGGCAAATCCTAACCGCCCTTTATTAAAACGACTTGCTACTGAAACTCCTGGAACTTTTCAACATACGTTGCTTGTGGCTACCCTTGCCGAAGCTGCTGCCAAACAACTAGGATGCAATGTTGAACTAGTAAGGGCTGGCACACTATATCACGATATTGGCAAAATGCATGACCCTCTTGGCTTTATTGAAAATCAAATGGGGGGGCCGAATAAACATGATACTGAGATTAAAGACCCTTGGAAGAGTGCAGAAATTATCAAAAAGCACGTAACTGAAGGGTTGGTGATGGCGCGTAAACACCTTTTACCTACAGCAATTCAAGCTTTTATTCCAGAGCATCAGGGAACGATGCTAATTGCTTATTTCCATCACCAAGCCCAGCAAATGGCTCAGGAAGATCCAACTTTAACAGTAGACGACGCAGATTTTCGCTACGATGGCCCGATTCCCCAATCGCGGGAAACAGGAATTGTGATGTTAGCAGATTCTTGCGAAGCGGCGCTGCGATCGCTCGAAGCATCGGCTTCGGGTAAGCGTCCCCTTCGCGGTTCGTCTCCCTCTGGAGAAGGAAAGCGATCGGTTAAAGATGTTTCTACCGAACAAGCTTTAATAATGCTGAATAATATCCTGCGTGCCAAATGGCAAGACAATCAACTCGTAGATTCAGGACTAACACGAGAAGAAATGTCACAAATTGCCCAGATATTTGTGGATGTTTGGCAGCAATTTCATCACAAACGGATTGCTTATCCTAAGTTGAAGGCTAGTAGCACTGCGCAAAATTCGTAATGCGATGTCTACGACGAGCTACGCCTACGCATATTTATTGATAATCTTGTTAAGAAGTTTTTTTGAGGTGTGGTTTTATGACAGCAGCACTGAAGAGAGCAAAGCCATATATCGAACAACGAGATGGAGGATATTGGATTGAAGGGATTCGTATCTCTCTCGATTCAGTTGTGTATGCCTTTTTGAATGGTGAGTCTCCTGAAAGCATTACCCAAAACTTTCCATTACTCTCGCTGGAGCAGGTTTATGGTGCTATTACCTTTTATCTTGCCAACCGAGAGCTAATTGATGCGTATTTAAAAGAAGGTGAAAAAGAGTTTGAGAAATTGCAACAGTCCCTTAGAGAGAAAAATCCGCTTCTGTATCAGAAGTTAAAAGCTGCTCAAATGCAGAAGCACAGCAAGGCATGACAACAGTTAGATTTCAAGCAGATGCCGACCTACGCCAAGCGATTGTAACTGGCACAATACGTAGACAACCAAATCTTGATTTCCAATCAGCTCATACAGCATTGCTCGAAGGTAAGAAAGATTCAGAGGTATTGGCGATCGCAGCACAGGATGGTAGAGTCCTCGTGACCCATGATCGTAGAACTATGCCTGCTGAGTTTGGTGAATTCATAATGTCAAAAACTAGTTCTGGAATTTTGATTCTTTCGCAGAATTTGTCAGTCAGTGATGCAATTGAAGCACTCATCCTCGTTTGGGAAGCTTCTACTGCTGAGGAATGGGCTAATCAGATGATGTCTATCCCATTCTAAGTAACTGGAAGATATGGGATTATTTTTGAGTAGTTCCAATTGGTGATCCACAACTATTAATGGGAAAGAGTTTTCCCAATATTCAATTTCTAGCCCCCAGTACGTCGCACACCAGCCAAAATAAAATTAACTGCTGCTTGAGTATGCTGCTCAATCATTTCTGGACTCAGTAATTGCAAATCGGGTCTAGTATGCTTGATATTTTCGTAAGCGTTGAAGTATAAATTACAAACCCCAATAATATGCAGAGTGGTGAGAAATGGATCGATCTGACGAAAACAGCCTTCCGCCATCCCCCGCTCTAAAATCTTGATGAGATAGCTAAAATTTTCTTGCCAATTCCCCTGTTTGAAATACTTTCCCTGGTTTTGGTTGGCTTCTTGAAACCAAAGCATCCCTCTGTGCGGGTGAGCAGCTTCATAAGCGATCGCTCCTTTGACAAGCACCTTCAACGCCTCCTCTGGTGGGAACTGATCTAGGTTTAGCTGCTCAAACCCTTCGTGCATCTCCACGACAGGACGTTGCAGAACAGCTTGATATAGCCCTTCCTTGCTCTGAAAATAGTAGTAAATCATCGCTGTGGTGACACCGGAACCTCTAGCGATCGCTTCTGTTCGCGCCCCTTGAAGTCCATTTCTGGCAAACTCTGCTTCCGCCGCATCGAGAATCTGCTTTTTTGTCGCTTCTGCATCGCGCACCTGACGCGGCTTTTTAGCTGAGAATTTTGACTGCGTTGAACGACCCACGTTGCTCCATCATCATAACGAAAATATATTAACTAAAAAATTGGTTAGTAGTTGACATAGAAGATGAAATTTATTAAATTAATATTTACTAACTAAAAAATTAGTTAGTTGTTTACACAATTCAGCAATGCAATAACCAAAGTGAGCCGAGCAAATGCCCGGCAGTGTTAATTCATCCATTGCAGACAAGACTTTAATTATCCCTATTTGCATTCAAAAGAGTGATGTAGGACAGGCGACACCAGCTTGTCTACAACTTTTAAGTTTCAAGATTGTGTGACGTTTTACTAACTCATCTAGCGATTTTTCAAGAAATTATCAATATTTTGGAGGAAAAATGGAACCAATTTTACCTGGTGCGCCTTGGTTAATCGCTCACAAATCTATATTGGGAGTTAATAAACCTAATAAAATCACATTAAATGGACAGGATTATGTCATTTGGCAAAACCAAAAAGGCGAAGTGTTTGCCCTTGATAACATCTGTCCGCATATGCAAGCACCCTTATCAGACGGCTGGGTTTGTCAAGAAAGAGATACTATTACTTGCCCTTTTCATGCACTAGAATTTGATGGACAAGGCAGACTACAGCAAGGAGATAAAAAAGACACTCAACCAATTACCAAACCGTTAGAGTTAATTATTAGCGATGATTGCATCTGGACTTATGCTGGATTTGAGCCAAGATTGCCCATCCCAGATTTGCATCATAAAATTGTCGATAATTACGAGTTCATCGGAGTAACTGGGGATAAAAGTATTCAGGGTGATTTTTTGACTAATCTGATGGTTAACTATGACTATAACCACCAAAATGGTACTCATAAAGAATTATTTAAAATTACATATTGTGATGTAATTTCTTTTGAAGAAAAAGGATACTATGCCACAGTCAAACAAGAACTTAAGAGAGCCAACAACACGCTAGGAGAAATTTTCAAAAATCCTGTTTTGGGAATCTTCCCTAAAACTCTTACTAACAGACTAGAATACGCTTTTCCTTCAACTACAGCTTTTTTTGCGAAAACACCTATTGGTGATATTGCTCAAATTCATATTCTCTACCCGGAAACAGAAAAAATTACTAAGACATTTATTTTGATGTATGCCAAAGTCGTCAATCCTTTGATGAAATTTTTGTTTAAAAACTCAGTTTTACAAGCAGCAGCCACAGTTATTGAACAGGATAGTGGTGCAGTTGAAAGTTTGTATACTCGGCAAAAACCAAAAATTAGACTGCCAAATGAAGAGATTATGTTCTACGCAGAAAAACTGTACCGTGATTGGTAATTTAGATTTGCAAAACCTAACTGCGCTTTACAATTAAGTAGACACTGTAGCTAATTCCTGCTGGAGGTACTCAAATATGCAGCAGCTAAAATCAGCCGAAGAAATGCCTGGTAGCTATGGTTTGCCCATTTTAGGGGAGACTTTGGAAATATTTCGAGATTTAGACCTGTTTGTATGGCGACGATTCCAGCAGCATGGTTCCGTTTTTAAGACGAGCGTTATGGGACGTAAACGTGCTTATTTAATTGGCCCTGATGCTAATCGGTTAGTGCTGGTGGAACAGGCCGAACACATGTCGTCACGGATCGGGTGGTATTTCTTAGAACCAACATTTGGCAACAATATTTTATTACAAGATGGGGAAGAACATCGGCTAACTCGTCGCTTAATGTATCCAGCATTTCACGGAAAAGCGATCGCTACATACTTCGACACCATCCAAAATATTGTGCAAGACTTCCTCAAAGATTGGGGACAGAGAACAATTCCTCTAAATTCTAATTTCCGCCAGCTTACCCTGATGGTTGCTACTCGTCTCTTTTTGGGAAGCCAGAACAAGAGCGAAGTTGAGCAAACCAGTCAGTGGTTTACGCAACTGCTAGAGAGCAGTATGGCGATATTCAAATGGAATGTTCCTTTTACTTTATATGGTCGCGGTCAAAATGCTAGGGCTAAGTTAGTGGCTTTCTTGCATGAAGCGATCGCACAGCGTATCGAGCAAGGTAACTTAGAAGAATCAAAAGATGTTTTGGGATTGCTGCTAGCAGCTGTTGATGAAGACGGCAATAAATTGAGCGAAGCACAGATAATCAACGAGGCATTGCTATTGCTATTTGCTGGACACGAGACAACAGCCTCCTTGCTCAGTTGGGTAATATTTGAACTAGGTAATCATCCAGAATGGCGAGAGCGACTGCGCCAAGAACAATTAGCAGTTGTGGGAAATAATCCCCTTAACCTATCCCATCTCAAACAACTTCCAGATTTAACCAATGTCCTCAAAGAAGCAGAACGCCTCTATCCGCCAGTGTATGCCTATAATCGTGGCGTTCTTAAGGATATTGAGTATGCAGGTTATCGCATTCCTGCTGGTTGGTTTGTGACTATCTCGCCGATGTTGACTCACCGTTTACCAGAACTGTATACCGATCCCGATCGCTTCGACCCCGATCGCTTTGCACCACCTCGTGAAGAAGATAAGAAACATCCTTTAGCACTAATGGGTTTTGGTCATGGTTCGCACAGATGTTTAGGCATGGAATTTGCCCAAATGGAAATGAAAATCGTGCTTTCCACACTGCTTCGCCATTACGACTGGACAGTAAAACCGGATTATTCTGCGATCGCTCCAATTCGTCAGCCTTCTAAAATTAAAGATACTCTAGAAGCATATATTGAGCCTTTGCTGATAAAGCATCCCTTGAAGAGTCAAACATAAATCTTTGATGAAACAAATCGATTTTCCGCATCTAGGATGAAGTCGTAGGTATTTAGAAAATCAGACTGCCACTTTTCAGGTTTTTGGCAAATTGCGAGTGGAAATCCTGCTAAATCAAACCATTGAATATCATCCCCAATTTCTACTGGTACTACTCTCCAATTTTTACTTGGAGCCTTACTGAAATCTTTCAGCAAATTGACGTTAATTTGATTAGCAGGTTTGGGAGTTAGTAAATGTCGTTCAACACTGGAAAATGATTGTTCTACCCAGTTTTTGATATTAACTGCATTAAGATATTCATTTGGTTCCGATTCTCTTCTGCTAATATAGTGATAGTAACTTTGCGCTAATTCTTCAGCTTGCTTACGAGTTGTTACATCTTCTACTTTAGCAAGCAAGTATGCAGCTACTGGGTCTAAAGTTCCCCATACAATAAGTTCTTTCATCCAGAAAACAATCCAAGGTAGCCCAGTTTGTGACCAGTTTTCCAATGATGATTCTACTAACTCGCCACCAAAAGCTTCATCTAGCGCTAGTGCAATAACACTTCCTAAACCCCAATTAAATCGATAACCAAAATTTTGACTAATATACGAATGCCATTTTGAAATTTGAGTCGGTTTTGGTTTTTTTATTGCTTTAATGGGGTCAAGCCACCAGTGCAATATTTCATTCCAAGAAAAATTTGTTGATGAGTCACTCAGTCTGAATTTGGACAGATGGCTTAAATTACTAACTATATTTTGAATATAATTAAATCGTTCTTCTACTGTCCAAATAGCATAATCTCCACCCACTGCTAATTGTTTTTTAAATTTAGGATAGAGAGTTAAAAGCTGATTACCATCACGTGGTGGTAAACTAGTACGATACAAGCGCCGACGCTGTGACAAATCTTTATAAATTTCTGTTTTTAGTACCGTACCTCGCCTGATAAATAAATTTTCTAATCTTTTTTGTTCGTAGCTAGCGTAATGAGCAAAGCTTCTTTGCCAAATTTTTTGCAGATGCTCCTCCAATTCATTAGGGCTTAAATCTTTAGCTTCTAGCTGTTCAATTTCAACAATGGCAGACAATAAAATACTATCCAGTGAATCAAGAGTTTCAATAGCTGATAATTATACATCAGAAAGATTATTACCAGGGTTAAGCGGTGCAGTTTTTTCCAGCCAGCTTAAAAAATTATCCTGTCTATTATAAATAGAAATTAGCTGCCATTGTTCTTCCAAACGTAGCAGCAATTCTGCTAGAGGACTTAGAGGATTTGCATTTGGGTTAATTGCCTGTGTTTGATTCTCTAATTCTCCTATCAAAGATAAATATCTTTTACGTGCTTCTTTGTCACTCCAATCTGTCGATGGATTACTAAGTAATATTAAACTACGTCCTTCTGTGCCAAATCCAGGTCTTCCAGAACGGCCAACTAAGTTACCAAATTCACGAATATTTAGTTCTCCTGTACCACGTCTTAAACTTGGAATTAATACTGTTTCAAAAGGAAGATTAACCCCTTCGGAAAGAGTTGATGTTGCTAAAACTAAATGTACAATTTTTTTATCTATGACATCGATAAGTAATCGAGCCATCAAACCTGGCATTTTTCCATGATGTACTATGATTCCTTTCTCTAACAGCTTATACTCGCGGGATTTAGTACCAAAATAATCTTCACATGAACGTAAACACTTTTGCCAAATCTCAAGTTTTTTTGGCTCTATAGGTTCTTGAAAAAATGAAGGTATTTCTATTTGCGACCATCTTTTCAAAAAATTTAGAAAGTCTTCAGCATAACCGCCAGGGTACTGTGTGACTGAAATAAGAACAGCACGCCTTTGGCCTTTTTCATCTGGTGCAGCTAAGTGCATAGCTGCCCAGAAAAGATAAGGGCGTAACCTCTTTTCAACTCCTTCATTTTTCCCTTTTGGCACAAGAGGATATGTCGGAAAAGGATTTGGAATAAAAGGTGTGTCCGCTTGACCACCTTCTTGAAATTCTAATTTTCTGCCATCAAGTAAGTCATACCGTATTTCAAATCTTCTTCCTGGTAAGCATTCAAGCCGCCCTATTAATTGACGTGTACTTCTGTAATTTGTTTTTGTTGGGCTAGCATTAGTTGAATTTTCTATCCACCTTGCTAATGCACCTTCTGTTTCTGATGCAACAGCAGATAGTGCAATAATTCGGCTATTATTTTGTTCTATATAAGTAAACAGTCTTGAACTTAATGACTCTAAGCGTAAGGATCTATTCTCAGCTTTTTGCAAAGAATCTTTATTACCATCAAATTGAACTGCATGAGCTTCATCAAGTACAATAAGCGATACTCTACGGATAAATAGAGACCCTAAAAATTTCATCAAAGCTTCAGCTTTTTCATAAGTGCAAATTAAAACTGTTGGCTGTTCTGATGTCAGCCATACATCTGTTGGCCCCCAGTCAGTACCTCCATATAAACCCGTAACTATAACATTGTTATTAGTAGAATGCTTTAAAACACGAGACAAATTTGATTCAACTTCTGTGGCAAGCGCCCTGCTTGGCACTAAGTAAATTACTAAAGGAGTTGAAGTACTAAAATTATTAGAATTTGTTGTTTCCAAGAACAAGCTTTGCAGAATTGCAATTTCAGCTATTGTTGTTTTTCCTGAACCTGTAGGGGTACAAAGAGCAAACGATTCTGCTGTTGCTAGTCGTTCGATTCCACAAATTTGAGAACGCCATGCTAAAGCCTTACACTTTTTATAACTTTGACGTAAATAACGTTCTAAGAAATTTCTACCATTTGGAGTGATCATCTGAAAAAGAGATTCTAGATGATGTCGTAAAGACGTTTGTATATATACAGACGTAACTTCAGCGCACAATTTTCCTAAAAGCCAAGAATAAGTGTCATGTCCATGAAGAAGCACCTTAGCAATATCAGAAAGCTTTTCAATAGCTCTTTCTAATCTTGGTTCATTTCCCCAGCGCATCTTTGCACATAAAATTCCTAAAGAACTAGCAGTTTCTTTAACAATCAACTTGTTAAATCTGTCAGTAGCTGTATCAGTGTCATCCCAAAGAAGACCTGTTTCAGTTTGGAAATTTGATGATGTTGCAGTTGCCCAATATTCTGTCAGCTGTTGCAATAAACTGGGAAAATCAGCTTTTAGCAACGAACGTAGAATTTCTGACTCTATTCCCTCACTTATATCTTCATTGAGTAAACCCGCAGCCCTAGCAGGATAACCAGCAAGTTCATACACAGCTGCTGCAAGTAAACGAATTGGTAAAATATCTGGGTTTAGTTGGGGATGAGATAGCCATTCAAATAACTCACCAGCCCTTAGCATTCGATTACGCCAGTTAGTATCTCCAGTTTCTCGCTGGATAAATGCAGCCTCAATAAGGCGCATAGCATCATTTAATCGTTCACCCGCTTCATCTTCTCGCCACCCAGTTAATCCCTTTCCTCCTGCGCGAAGTCTGGTATGTTGGCTATAAAGTTTTGCAATTGCTGGAGTTAGCTTGCTACCCGCCAGACTATTTTGTAGTTCTGTCGCTAAAGCAATGACTTCGTTACTTGGTTGAGTCATCTCATTTTGCAGAACTTCTCCCTCTACTATGACATCAGAGGTTGCAAAAACAAACTCTGAATCATCTGGTTGTTGAACTGTCTGGATAGAAATATTTACTGAAGGTGTTAAAATTGCTGGCTGACTATAGACAGTTGTAACAAGATTTTTAACTTCATGAAGATGAATTTCAACTGCTTCGAGTCTTCTTCCTGCTGTATATTGTTCGTGTGGTTTTTCAGGAGATATCCAGGTGGGATTTTCGACAGGATGCTTACCACAAATATAACTAATTAAATCGCAGCGTTCATAATTTATATCAACTTTTTCTAGCCATAAAACTCTTAGAGAATCAACCCATTCAGATGAAGAAAGATCATTGTAATCCCCCAAAATCTCAATTATTTGTGGAATATCAACAGGCTTTATATGTGGTACACTTGCCTTTTTATGTGCTTCAGCTATCATTTCTGTGTAATGATTAGTTGTACATTTAGCTTCACAAACTAGAGAAGCAATAATTACTCCTTCGCTGTTACGTAAAAAAGCAAGACAATCATCACCTGTACGTCCAGGTCGCTTTTTTGCAATCTCTTCAGTTTGATTTAAAAATTCTAAATGCTGAAACTCAACTAGATGAAATCGAAAAAGAAACGCAGGAACTTCCCAATCAACCTGCCCAAAAGGAGCAAAATTTTCGGCAATGATTCCTGAAAATATTTCTCCAAAATAACCTTGACGGGATATAATATTAAGACGTTCAGGATAGCCATAGCTTGGATCACTTTCTGAAGAATCCCCAAATGGCTCAAGAGAATTTCCTGCTAATTTACGAAGACGATATCGAGCATCTTCATGGGCTTTTTGAACGATCAATATTAATTCATTGAGAATTATATCTCGTTGGCTTTTATCTTCTTTGAGAAGACGATGTGTGTACCGCTTATCTTCAGATTCACTAACTGAGTTAGATAACCACTTTGATATTCCGTCAAACCTAGTGATTTTTTGTCTTTCTTTCATTTAATATACACTTTAATATTAATCAGATTTACAATATAAGCCTTGAACTAAAATAATTTTAAACTCTATGTAAAATTTAATACTAAAAAAATAGTAGCATAGCAAAATGGTGCCATAAACATTGAGCGAGAGCTATAATGCTTACTCTGTTTTACTTTTGAGTGAGGACGGGTTCGGAAATTTAGACTAAATGCACTGAGTCAACAGAATAATAAGAGGGTGTGATTGAATACAGCATCCTGCTAGCATAAGCTAAGAGAAACAACATCAACTCTCATCTGCTGTTATCAGACAGATAACCGTGAAACAAATTTCTACATTATTGGAAATAGCTTTCTATTAATTGTTAGATGGTTAACCTAGTATGTCAACCCAGTGCTAGGCTACAGTTAGCAAGATTGAGAGGCAACTATGACTGCCCTGATTCTAAACCTCAGCCCCACCATTGAACTAACAGATGAGCAGTTCTTCCAAGTGTGTCAAAATAATCGAGATTTGCGGCTTGAGCGCACGGCAGAGGGAGAATTGATTATCATGCCACCAACTGGATGGGAAAGCGGAAATCGTAATAGTAGACTGACGCAGCGCTTAGGTAATTGGACTGACGCTGATGGCACAGGTTTGGCTTTTGATTCTTCAACAGGTTTCAAACTCCCTAATGGTGCAAATCGCTCTCCAGATGCGTCTTGGGTCAGTCGGGAGCGATTAGAAGCCCTGAATCCAGACCCCGCAACATTCCTACCCATCGCTCCGGATTTTGCGGTAGAATTACGCTCTGCTTCAGACAGCTTAAAGACTGTGCAACAAAAAATGCAAGAGTACATTGATAACGGTGTGCGTTTAGGATGGCTGATTGACCCCCAGAACCAACAGGTGGAAATTTACCGCCGAGGACAGGATGTTGAGATAGTGAGATCGCCTACTAGTTTATCAGGAGAGGATGTATTGCCTGGATTTGTGCTGGATTTGACGCAGATTTTGAGTTAAGCGATCGCTCTTTCAAAATTCCAAGTTTTGCGTCAAAATAAAATTCGTAATGACGCTCTCGAACTCGCTAACGTAATTTGTAATTATTACCCTGTGGATGAGTCCGGGTGGCTCTGAATCAAAACCAGAGCGATGTCTACGACGGGCTACGCCTACGCTTCTTACTCACACCTCTTCTCAAAAAGCGATCGCTCAATTTCACTCATTTCACAATCTGGACAACTTGCAACTATAAATTGATAAAATTTTACACCCAAAATCACAAAATCAATATTGACTTAATATTAAAAACACTGTCTGCAATAACCCGATAACAAAACCCAAAACACCACCTAAAGTTACAATTGCCTGCAATTCATTTTTCACAATTCCTTCAATAGCAGCTTCTAAATCAGCCGGTGAAGTTGATTTTACCCGGTCAACTATTACTTGATCTATCGATAAAATCGGAATTACTTGCGCCACAATTACTTCTAAATCTTTTTCCAAATACTTATCTAATATTAAAGCCAACTCTTGACTCATGACTTCTAAAGAAGTACTGACAACAGGTGAAGTACTAAGACGATTCAGCAGCACTACAGCAATATTTTCCCAATCAACAGAATCAGTTAATCCTTGTAAAAAATCGCTGCCACTGTTTTGCAGGTAATGGCGGACACTTTCGCGGGTGGTCTTTCGGAGTTGGCGCACCGTACCCATTGGCAAGTTTTGTAATGATAAATCTTGCAGTAATTTTCTAATGCGATCGCGCATTTGCAAATCTTGAGTCAATTCCTGCAAGCGACTATTGGTAGCCTCCTTTTCATCCAAGCAAAAAGTCCGTAGCCGTGTAAGAGTATTACGTAAGCCAAACAAATTTGCTACTACCCAATAAGTCCCACTGGTTTTTTCGCGGAAGCCTTCATCAATAATTTGAATTGTGCGATCGGTCAAAAAATCAACTATCGTCTGCCGCAGCACATCTGGCGGTAAAACTGCTTGCAACAACCAATCAGCAAGCCGCGTGGCTTGTTCTTCACTCAATTGAAATTCCAGCAATATCTGGTCAAAAATTTGATTTATCTGCGCTTCCAAAAAGTCTTCACGTCGCGCTAAAACTTTGAGTAATCGGGGCAAAGATTCCCCTAGTAAATCCCGCAAAATCCCAGCGACAATTTTAGCACTTTTCTCGTTTTTATCTGTTTTGATTTGTTCAATCGCCAGCCGCAACAACCAGAGAATTGCTGCTTGCACACGTTCTGTTTGCAACAAACGTCGCGCCAGATTTTGCAATTCTTTTGGTGTCAACAGTGACCCCATGATTGTCTTAGAAATGTTCAGAGCCAGACGTTCCTGGTTGCGGGGAATCAATCCAGGAGTGAAGGGTACTCTTCGTCCAGCAATGTAAATTGCTCGGTAAGGACGGAACAACATTTTGATGGCTATATCATTTGTGAAATAGCCAATAATTCCCCCCAGTACCGGGGGAGACACATAAAGCCAAAGATGAGACCAGTCCAAGGGAAGAATTAAAAAAGTTAGGAGTTTAGAGCTTAGAGTTAGGAGTTAGGAGTTAGGAGTTAGGAGTTAGGAATGATAAATCTTAAATAAGAATTTATCACTACTCATAATTCATAACTTTTAACTAATAACTCCTAACTTACTAAGCACTAGCACTCCCATCATACCGTTCGCAATGGGGTAGTGTGTGGCAACAGCAAAACCAACTTGACGCGCTAACTCTATTTGCTCTCTCCCAATGGGAAAGCGGTCTAAGCTGGGGCTAATGTAAGCATATTCTTCTTTTAAGCCTAAATAATTGGCAACTGGCACTACGAAACCGTCCAGATACAACTGCTGAAAGGCACGTAGCTGAGGATTACTTGGTCGATGAAAGTCTAAAATTGCGGCTTTAGCACCCGGCTTCAAAACCCGGTATAACTCTTGGAGACTGCGGGGAATATCTTTAACATTTCTTAAACCATAGCCCATTGTTGCGGCATCAAATTGGTTATCGTCAAAGGGTAAATTTAGCACATCGGCTTCTACCCAGTCGATCACAGGTTGGGGGTACTGCCAATGTGAGCGTTCTTTAGCTGTTTCTAATAGGTTTCGGGAAAAATCCACTCCGTAGACTTGTCCTGTTGCTCCCACACGCCGCGCCAAACGTAAGGCTAAATCTCCACTACCACAACACAAATCTAAAGCAGTATCACCCGATTTAGCCGCACTCCATTTCACTGCCATTTCCTTCCATATCCGATGCTGTCCCAGACTCAACCAGTCGTTCAACTGGTCATAAACTGGAGCAATACGGTTAAAAATGGACTGTATTTCGTTAGTCATTGGTCAATAAGTCATTAGTCATTGGTCATTAGTCATTTGCCAAGGATAAAGGACAATTGACAAAGCGCAAAGTCTGAGTGGAGGTCTCCTCCGCTCAGAACTTTGTAAGAGAAGACAAATGACAACTACACAAGGGTTTGATGACAGCCACTACTGGTAAGAGCGATCGCCACCAGTTGCGCTGATAAATTAATTAGCATTAATTCATCTTCCCGCAAAGTGCAGGGTTGTTTCCACTGTAGCGACAATACACCCAAAAGTTGATTACGGTAGCTAATTGGGATAACTAAATGTGCTTGCACACCTGTGTTCTGGTAGTGAATAGTATCAACTAATTTCGTATCTTTAAGTACATTTAAGGAAACTTGCATTTGCCCAGTGGCGATCGCTTCTCTTGTTAGTGGGTCTTGAGATAGCCAGTTCTCTATTATACCTGTATCGCTGTAAGTTCCTTGAGTTGCAATCAGAGTATTTCCATCTGTAAGTTGTAGGATACAGCCTTCTGCTCCAAAAGTCTCACTCACAGCCTTAGCAATTGGAGCCAGAGTTTCCTCTAAGCTAGAAGCAGCTTGAGTTACCTGTACCAAAACACTCAGCAGCGCCATTTGAGCATGAGCACGGCGTAATTCTTCTGTACGTTGCTTGAGCAAGTCGTAGGTTTCTGCTGCTCTTTGCACCACTGCTTTCAGTTCACCTGGGTCCCAAGGCTTGGTGATGTATTTATAGACTTGCCCCGCATTAATCGCCTCTACCAAGTCTTCAATATCAGTAAATCCAGTGAGAATTATTCTAACTGTATCGGGAAACTGAGGTACAGTCTTACTGAGAAACTCAGTTCCTTTCATTTCTGGCATCCGTTGATCGGAGATAATTACCGCTACCTCCCCTTCTGCTGCCAAAACTTGTAGGGCGTTCACCCCACTATCAGCTTTCAGAACATTAAAGTCACGTCGAAATGTGCGATAAAGTAGATCGAGATTATCTGGCTCATCATCAACTACCAGGATTTTGAGCTTTTTTGGGCGTTCGAGAGTCATAACTTGATATTGGAGTTTATCTATTTCGAGACTGGACTTATCCATAAGATATTTCCTTTAAATATTCACTATCTTGTTATATTCCATACCAAGTTTAGTTGAGAAGAGCCGGAAAAGGCCAAGGGTTTATACGGAGTTATTTTGCATATTTTAAAACGTTAATAATTAGTGCTACAGAGAAAATCTCCCTGCCTAAATATCTGAATTAGAAAAAATTACATTAGAAAAACCAACTAAATCAGCCTAATTATGGATGAGGTAGCTTAACAAAGCTCCTTTGGATACAACGCGCGTTTGTCATTGGTGTCAACTTAAACTAAAACTCCTTTAAAACCTTGTTTTCAGCCAGAGACCAGTCGAGATAAGTTTCTACAGTTCAACTCAAGACAGTAGGTCTGGGTAGTTCATAGATTAGAATAAGACTTGCTCATGAGGTGTTAAGCAACCTCTCAAGTTGAAGCTCGCACTCCGATTATGACTGATCTACCACCCAACGCTCAGAATCCTGAAGACAATGCTACCAACGATGTAGCGCAAGAATTACTCCGAAAGCTGAGGCAAAAACAAGGTAACTGGGTGGAATGGGGAGCCGCGATCGCCTTGTTGCTAAAAAACGGTTACAATCCCCAAGACATTTTTGAGGCGACTGGATTTGAGCCAATTCAACAAAATCAGGTGGTTGTTGGTTCTCAAGTTTACAATTCTTTGGAAAAGTTTGGAGTATCGGAAGCAACGCGATCGCACTATACCACACGCGGCAGTGATGTTTTATACGAACTGCGCTTACTTACTCAAGAAGAACGCGCCGCCGCCGCTGAACTGATATTTGTCCACAAACTTGATGCCGATGAGGTAAAGGAAGTGGCAAAAGCAATTAAAGAGTTCTCCTATTTCCGCAATTTGCCAGAAGGATTTTCTGCCCATCCTGGGGATGCTGTTGCTCACCAAGTTTGGAAACTAGCACGCCAAAATACAGATTTACAACAGCGATCGCGCCTGATCGCCAAAGGTTTGCGTTTTGCTCACACACCAGCCGCCAGGAAGCAAATCGAACAGCTACTGACTGATTTTACTACCGTTCCCCAGCGTCCAGCGCCAATTTTACCCTTTTACCGCCTGGAATTTGAAGAACAATTACCTCGAATCTTGCCCGTAGTAGGCGAGTTGCCATTGTCACGGCAAGACTTGCAAGCTGTGCCGATATTGACAGAAATCGAACCATTTCGCCTAGTCAAGTTTTCTGGAGAGCAAGCTTGGGTGCCTTTACCAGGTTGGCAAGTGCTATTGGCAGCAGAAGATCCAGTAGTGATTTTAGCGAATAGCGATCGCTTCCCCATCCAAACCCAAAGCCAAACGGGGCCCGTTGTAGTTGTGGTAGATCGTGCCCAACGAGAATGGGATGCCTCCAGCTATTTTGTAGTTGAAAATGGTGGTGAATTAGATTTTCAGTGGTTTGACACTGAACCAGAAATTCCTCTACTAGGACAAATTATTATCATCGTGCGCCCTAAGAAAATTCTGGATGAAGAATTAACTAAGGATTCTTGGCAGATTGACGAATAAATTCAATTTTAGACGATCTAACTGCGTAACACTCCCATACCTTCTGGTATGGGAGTGTTGAAGACTAAACTAACTGGAGCAAAAATCTCAATACGGTTGAGTTAAGGAAAATCGTAGGTTGGGTTGCAGAACTTGTTTGTAGTGCGGGCAAGATGCTCGCACTACTTATTTTTACTTGATGGCTTAATTCTTGAAAATACCTTGCAGATTGTGAATCCATTTTTGCAGGGAAAAACTTGACTGTTGAAGTTTACGTCAAGACATCAAAACGAGAATGGCTATATTTTTTTGTTCATTGATAAGCTTTACTTGAGCTATGTTAACCAAGCCATAAGCTTGATTACGAAAGAACAAACTTTAGTTATGAACACTTCTACTTTGATAAACAAAACATAAGCGTTGGTAACGAAAGAACAAACTTTGATGACAAAAACATTTTTTTAATAAGTAATACTTTAGTTCTCTTAA
This sequence comes from Nostoc sp. UIC 10607, assembly GCF_047228265.1. Taxonomy (NCBI): domain Bacteria; kingdom Bacillati; phylum Cyanobacteriota; class Cyanophyceae; order Nostocales; family Nostocaceae; genus Nostoc; species Nostoc sp. UIC 10607. The sequence continues at coordinate 29,589 of NZ_JBIQNW010000067.1, forward strand.
CCAAGCCATAAGCGTTGGTAACGAAAGGACAGGCTTTGGTTATGAAAATAATTGTTTAATAAGCATTACTTAAGTTTTGTTAACTAAACCATAAGTTTTGGTAACGAAGGGACAAGTTTTCGTTACCAAAGGAACGATATTTATAACGAATACAAAAATTGTTGCTACCAACGCGCAAATACTAAGTAGTTAAACAAAATTAATCACACAATGTCATTGCGAATGTAGCGGAGCGGAATGTAGGCGAAGCCTTCGCTCGCAATGACTGTAATTAATTTTGCGCGGTTACTTATCAACCACGCCGCAACCATTCTAAAATTTTATTAACCGCCTGGTTGGCTGCAAAGACTTTGAGGGTGTTGGAGTCTGGTATGGGGTCGCCAATCAAACAAATCGCGCCCTCAAATTTGCTGATGGCGTTGAGAAACGCATCGCTGTATTTTACCGCATCTGTAGTATTACTTGTGCCTGGGTGAAATACTAAAACCACCTTATTGTCGGTTTCCAGCAATTCCCAATAGGTTTGGAGTTCCGCCATTGTTTTCGGCGTACCATCTGCACATTTAGGATAGCCAGCTTTGAAGATTGTAGTGTAAATTTTGCTGGCTGGGTTATCTGGGTCAATGAATTTACTGTTGTCGATACAAATTAAGTGAATGCTTTGGCTAAGTTGGGAATCTTTGGTAATGGCTGTTTGCAACTGTTGGAGTAAGTCAGGATAACTAAGACTGAATCCTTCACCATTTTCTTGATGCCAAGCTAGGTAGAAATCGGAATAAGTCATATTCTGAGAACATTCCCAGATGACATTGTAGTTACTATCAAATTGCAAATAATCCTTTAAACCAGTTACAGCCAAAGACCGATGCGTATTGCCTGTGACGATTTTCCCTAAGCTTGATGCTACCTGCCTACGGGTGGAGTTATCCAGATTTTGTGATTGCAGCAGTTGCACCAAGGCGGCGATCGCAAATTCATTGCCTGGGTCGATTTTCTCTAAGC
>NZ_JBIQNW010000068.1:0-28957 GCF_047228265.1 Nostoc sp. UIC 10607
ATAGAGCAACAAATTGAGTTCTCCCGTGTCACTGTGTTCTCAACTTGAGACTCCGGAGAGTTTTCTGCACCACTAAGGTATTTATCATAAGGTTCTAATACTTTGTCTCGAACTGTACGGGCTTCTTCATCAGTTAATCCTAGCTGTTCTTGTAAATGCTTCAATATTTTGGATTCCACCAAAGAAATCTCGCCATCATCTGCAAATTCTTCAACCTTCTGGCGATACTTAGCTATGGCAGCTTCCTTTCTTACCACTGCCAATTCTTGTTGACGCTCACTCTTTATCTGGCTAGCAGCAGCCTTAATTCCCTGAGCTACATTCTTGAATGCAGTGTCTCGATTAGTCCAAGACGTAACAGGTTGAGCATTATTGGGCAAAAATTGCAGTTTAGCAAACGGTGTATCACTCCAATCAACGTCTCGCAGAATAATAGGGATGACACAAGCTTTTCCTGTATTGTGACGTTTTATGGCTGTGATGACTTCTACTTCCCAGCAATAATTAGAAGCAATAAAGTCTGAACTGATGAGCAACAGAATGATGTCGGCGGTGTTTAGATGATCGTTAATCTGGTGATCCCACTCCTCTCCAGGTAGTATCTTGCGATCGTGCCAGCTTGAAATCACACCCTGCCGTTCTAATATGGTCAGGTGTTTAGCTAATTCATCCCGTAGAGTTTCGTCTTTATGAGAGTAAGAAAAGAAAAGCTTTAACGATACCTCTAGCATTTTTGGTCTAAGGAGTAGGATAAATCACGCTTTAAGGAAATTATAGTGTTTTTAGCTGATTTGCTTGAGAACTAACGCCAATAGCTAGAGCAGAAGTTATGATAACAAGCCCGCCTCAGAATAAATTCTGAGTCTAATAGCGAAAGTCGTCTAAAGACGACTGAGAAGAGGTTATAGTCCGTTTTAACGGACTTTAGCTATTAGCCCGGAACTTTAGTTCTGGGCGGTTTATGTCTCAATACGGTTGGGTTGGAGCCAAAAACCTTAACCTACAATTTGAAATTACGAATTACGAATTAATCCGCAATACACTTCACCAAAGCTATGATCAGCATGGATCTCAATCACCAGATCAACTGCTGTTGCATCTTTTACTAACGGCTTGATGAATAATTCCGGGTGAAGCGATCGCCAAAAATAATTGACAAATTGCTCTATCTCTGCATTGCTCATCCCCGATTTACCCGCAGCAATCATCTGCTGTTCAGCCTGTTTGCGCCACTCCAAAGAACAGCGATAATCGGTGGGATATAGCACAATTAAGCTGTCTAATCGCTCCCAGAGTGGTAGATAATCTTGGAGGCGAAGATTCATATCACGGGCAAATGCTCTATCTTCATCTGTGATAATTGGCGGCGGTGCAGTATCAAATATATCTGCGTTAATTGGTTGTACACCCACAAACCAACCTTCAAATAGTACAATATCTACATTTGTAACCATTTCTGGATTAGTGCGATCGCCAGCACCTCCATAAGCAGATTTATTAAAGCGGGGAAGCATCACTGGACTTTGCAACTGGCGGATTTGATCTAGTACTTTTAAACCTAAGTCTACATCGTGGGTTCCTGGTGGGCCCCGCCAAATCAAGCGGGGATCTTGCTGTGTTAAAAGTAAGCGATCGCTGTAAGTTTTATATAAGTCATCCAAAGACAAACTTACAGTCCGGTATCCCAACTGATCGAGAATCAAGCTGAGAACCTTGGACATTGTGGTTTTCCCAGTACCTTGTCCTCCCAATATTCCCTGAATCAGAGGGCGTTCTAACTGTTGGCGCTGCAATGCGATTTTGATCCCCAAAGGAAGCCACAAGTCCCACAAAACTTGTAACATTTCCTTGGGTTGTACCTGGAGGTTAGTTTGGCAGAATTGGCTAAAAGCTGGGAAAACAGATTTTAGTAAATGCGATCGCCTTTCTATCACTTCATCTACATTTTCCGGCGTGATCCCAAAAGCTTTAGCCCTCAACCCATCTGCTAACGCCGCTTCTCTTGCTTCCTGCTTCCCCATCTCCCTCATCTCCCTCATCCCCCATACTACGATCCCAGCTTAAAGGCTTCGAGAAACAGGCTGTAGATGAAACCAACTTTGAGGAGATTTAGTGAGTCTACTAAGAGCGATCGCCTTTCCAAAAAGCTGCGACTGTAAAATATCCTACTGGTAATTTCTGTCAACAGTACTAAAAAAGCAGCTACCACAATATCTAATACACCCCGTTGGCCAGCTGTAGTGGAAATTGCATTTCCCAGAAAAAAACCGAATAAAAAACTAATGATTAGCAATGATAGTCGCCGCCAAGGATTTAAAAACCATTGCCCCAGGCGTGTAGCAATGGCATCGAATAAGTTATTGATACGAGTGTTTTGCATTACAAGGGCTTCTGTGGAAAAGTCAAGATATCTTGAAATATATTAAGGAGGATATTGGTTTTAGCATCAGCTTGTTTGTTAATATTGTAGATAACTACTGGACTTCCAGTATTCTTCAAATTTGCCCATTTTATCATCTTCAAAGAAGTACACTTTCTTAGAGGATGTTTAGAAAGTATAAATATTTAATTTAATCCCCCTAAACAGGACTGAAGAAGAGGGAGAATGGCTCAAAGATCCCTTTTTTAGGGGTAGGTAGTTGTTTGAAGGGGTTCCCCAAGACTCAACGTTAAAGCCAGTTCTCTACGACGGGAAACCCGTATTTTTCCCCTGGACTCACCATGCTGCCTTTCCATTGTGCAAACTGGCGTGGATTTAGGAGGATTTCCAAACGCTTTCCAAACATTACCTCAAGGTGGCTTCTTAATAGTTAGAGATAAAATATACCACTTAGATTAATTTATCTAAGGTTTTGCAATAGATGCCTTATTGAGGCCGTTAGAGGATTCAGGAAACTTTTATTTTTTTATTCAAATGAATTGGCTGGCTAGGTATCTAATTTTCTTGTTTTTATCCAAACCTACGGTCAATTTCCGAAGAAATGGGTGTCTGTACCCCTTGTTTATTAAACATCAAGGAAGTAATTTTCTGCAAATTCTTTCTAATAAAATGATACTTATAATACATACGTATCCTTAATTTTAGGAAAGTCTATAATTAGGCTACTTTCTATGATTCCTTTTTGTGATAATAGGCTACTATTTGGTCAAGCCTAGACAAAATATTTATTTCTAATAACTATCAATATGAAATCTTCCGTGTATCGTAACGTCGGTGTTACAGCTTCTTGCTTGGGACTGCTTATTGCTCTGGTGGGATACTTTGGAGTGAGCGTATCCTTTGAATCTACAAACCCAGATACATCTTCACAACTGCCAACTGAAACTAACCAGTGGGAGACAAATTCCTCTACACCCGTTTCACCTGAAAAAGGTATTTCAGCTAGTCTATCTACTCCAGCAACTACCCCAACCAATCAAGTAGAACATAGTATTAGAGAGAATACTTATCCTGTCTTGGCAGAGCGTGATAAATCAGCAAGCATTGCCAAGGATCAAGGAACTTTGCGAATGAGCAATCAAACAAATCAGCCTGTACGGTTGGCTCTACTGGCGCGACAGTCGGTAGCAAAAGGCTCTAGTACTAAACAAGCTAACCATGATGTACCGGCACATTGGGATTTTGCTCCCCAAGAAGGTAGTGAGAAGGGACTGATTTTATCCCTACCTCAGAATAATTTAAAGTTGGAGAAGGGAGATATTTTAGTTGCTTTTGCACAAGATGGTTCCCGTCGTTACTGGGGTCCCTATGTTGTCGGTGAAACTCAATTACCTAAATGGAATTCCCAAAATAGGGAATGGCAACTAGTGCTGAGTCCATAGTCCATATTTAGTAGTACTGAAAAAGTAATACAGCTGGGCGTAAATTCAGCTACTTTGAAGACAAGGGGTTTAAGCCATTTGTCTTCAAAGTGTTATGTGTTAGGGAAGTTTTTCTGGCGACTTTGAGCAACTGGCGTTACTGAACAGGAAAAAGTGTAGAGTACTGAGGAGAAGAAAATTGTTGAATTTAAAACTCCGCAGAACAAAAGATAGATAACCAACGACTATTGATTAGTGATTGTTGACTATTGACTAATGAGAATGAAATTGAGTGTTAAGCACACTGTTAATGAGTGGTTCAATAAAATAGGAAAGAATCCAGCCCTTGGTATCACTGTATCGATTTTGTGGTTGATAGTGATTGGCTGGATCGCTTTTGGCTGGAATTTGGGCAACACTGGCTTGATTGATGAGACAGAGCCGCTGTTTGCCGAAGCTTCCCGCCAGATGTTCGTCACAGGTGATTGGATTACCCCATTTTTCAATGGTGACACTCGTTTCGATAAACCTGCTTTAATTTACTGGTGTCAGGCGATCGCTTATGCAATTATTGGGGTGAATGAGTGGGCAGTACGCCTTCCGTCAGCGATCGCAGCCTTCGGCTTAGTTTGTTTAGGTTTTTACACCATACAGTGGTATTTCGCTAGACAAGACGAATTAGATCAAGTTTCACGTCCTACTCGCCGCTACTTAACATCTTTTATAGCAGCAGCGCTCATGGCACTTAATCCCGAAACCATTATTTGGGCGAGAATTGGTGTCTCTGATATGCTGCTCACCGGATGTATGGCATCAGCTTTGTTATGTTTCTTTCTAGGGTATGCAGGGAAGGGAAGGAGCGGGGAGCAGGGGGCAGAGAGCAGGGGAGCAAAATTAATAACCAATGCCCAATCCCCAATGCCCCATGCCCTATTCCCTAATAAGTGGTACTTAGCTTTTTATGTGCTGATTGCTGGCGCAATTCTGAGTAAAGGGCCAGTGGGAATTGTTTTACCAGGGCTAATTGTTGCCGCCTTTTTGCTTTACGTGGGAAAATTTCGAGAGGTGTTGCGGGAAATGCGCCTTCTCGTGGGTATGCTGATAATTTTAGGTTTATCAGTGCCGTGGTTTGCTTTAGTAATTTGGCGCAATGGCTGGAATTATATTAATGCCTTTTTTGGTTATCACAACCTGGAACGCTTTACAGAAGTCGTTAATGGTCACTCAGCACCTTGGTATTTTTACTTTTTAGTAGTGCTGCTGGGTTTTGCGCCGTACTCAGTGTATTTACCACTCTCTATAGTAAGACTAAAGTTTTGGCAGCGATCGCATTGGCGATCCCTTGAACGTTTTCAGCAGTTTGGTTTATTTGCCTGGTTTTGGTTTGCTAGCATTTTTGGTTTTTTCAGCATTGCTGTTACCAAACTCCCTAGCTACGTATTGCCTTTAATGCCAGCAGCAGCTATCCTGGTAGCCCTGTTGTGGAGCGACTTTTTCCAAGATACAGAGGCTAGGCAAACAATTCCTGTTTCCTCCTCTCCCACTCCTCCCGTCTCCCCCTCTTTTCTCCGAGTGAGTGGTTGGGTGAATGTAGTGTTTTTATCAGTTCTGGCAACAGCACTATTTAACATAACCCACATATTAGGTACTGATCCAGCTATAAGCAACTTCCACGAACTAATTCAACAATCTGGTTTACCAGTAATAGCCGGTGTAATGTGGCTAGTTTGTGCCGTTTTAGTTGCGGGTTTCTTATTAAGTCGCCAATGGAATTACGTTATCGGCATTAATTTACTAGGGTTTGTAGCATTCTTAATTTTTGTGTTAACCCCTGCTTCGTTCTTTATAGATCGAGAACGTCAATTACCCTTAAGGGAATTATCTGCGGTCATCCTAGAAGCAAAACAACCAAATGAAGAATTGATTATGCTTGGCTTCAAAAAGCCTAGTGTAGTCTTTTACAGCCACATTCACGTCAATTATTTAAGATTTCCCCAAGAGGCTATAGAGCATATTCAAAACCAAGCTGCCAAGGGACTACAACCTCCCTCGCTGCTGCTGTTGGCTGAACAGAAAAAGTTTTTACAAATGGACTTACAGCCAGATGATTACAAGAGTTTATCAACCAAGGGTGCTTACAACTTGGTTCGAGTTCCTTTTAAGAAAAAGAAAAATCAAAAAATAGACATATCTTGATTAGGGATTGGGGATTGGGGACTAGGAAAGATAAGTATGTAGATTTATATCCCAACCAATCTTAAAAGAATTTTTCCCCAGTACCCAGTACCCATTAACATTTTTCATTGTAACCATTGACAGCTAAGGCTTGATTGATCTGGTTTAATAGGTCTTCCATTGATATCGATCGCGGTAATATTTGAGTAGCGATCGCACCAACAACAGTTTCTATCGATGCCAAACCATTCTTCTTCTGCTTGTCAATTTCCTTATAGGCTACCCCAGGCTGGAAACTGGTTTCTGGGCGATTTAATCGCTGATTCAGTACCAAAATTGGTGGTAACTTTAAAGGTGAATCTCCCAATGTCTTCAGTGCTTTGAGCACGTCTTTGTGGATAGCGGATTCTCCTAAACAAATTAGCAGTAAGTCAACGCTTTGGTGGCGAATTTGTTGTAACACTTCTGCCCAACAGGGACTCATCGCCGCTTTGAAACCTGCTGTTTGTAGGTACTGAATTAAAGCTTGGAACCACTCAGACCCCCGTTCAGCAGTTTCACTACTAATTGAGCAATTTTTTGCTGTCCGATAACCCTTAACTTGCTTGCGTCTTACCTGGGGAAAATCACGCAGCATTGTTAAATCCACTACCAAAATGTTAGGAGGGCAGCAAATACCAGAAGCAATTTGCAGTACAGATAGTAAGGCATCTGTTTTCTCAGTGCGACTGCTGTTATCTTTAGCAAATGGTGTTAAGTAAGGAAATACAGATAGCCCTGGTATTTTAGAAGCTATTAAGGTAGTTGCAACATCGCAAGTAACCAGTGGTATAGCCGCCAAACGCGAGTGCTGAATTAGTTGTTGCAGATACATTTGGGCGGTGGTACTTTCGACATCTAGCAAAATGACATCAAATTGCCATACCCGTGCTAAAAGTTCTGCCTGATCTAGGTCATCTACTTCAATCACCCGGTGTTCTCTAAGTGAGGGGTGGGGATTGACCGATTCCAACTGGGGATTCACCAACCTGAGAATTCGCAGTGGGGTTTTAGTTGGGATAATGGCGCTGTTGTTTAACCCTTGCTGCGGAACTGCTTGTGCAGTACATAATTTTTCTAAAACTGGTGCTAATACCTGATGCTCTACTGGCAAGCTTAAGAAACCATCGGCTCGATTAGCAAATGCTTGTTCCTTTTCGGCTCCCGTCGCTGTCACAATTACAGATATATGACGGGTTGCAGTGTCAGATTTTAGTAAAGTTAGCACATCCCAGCCTGATAGCAGGGGTAACAACGGATTCAAAAATATTGCTATTGGTTGCAAGCGCCGAGCTTTTTCGACTGCTTCTGTCCCCGATCGCGCAATCACAACCCGATATCCTAAACCTTTGAGTTGTTCGGTCAAGTCTTCAATATATCGGGCTACTGCCTCGACTACTAAAACCAAGCGTTGCGAACTAGCAGGATGATGTTGTGTGGGGGTGCTAACAGACTGACGAGTTGCTGTGGGGTTTTCCCGTGTCGGTTGGTATCGTGTCTCCTCGTCTTCTCTGATTCCCATATCTGGTTCAGAAAAGCCTGTTTTTGGAGGACTGGGCGGCAGAAGTAGTGTAAATTGGCTACCTTTTCCTTCACGAGATAAGAAACTGACATCTCCTCCGTGGAGACGAGCCAAGGCGCGAGTTAATACCAGCCCTAAGCCAGTGCCTTCAAATTGACGGGTGAGGGGATTTTCTAGTTGTTGGAATTTTTGAAAAATTAAGTGTTGCTGGTGTTCAGGAATGCCAATGCCTGTATCCCAAACTGTAAAGGCAATCCATCCTTCCCAACGACTCACCCGCAGCCCAATTTCGCCAGATATTTCGGTGAATTTAAAGGCGTTGGAAAGTAGGTGTACTAACATCTGGCGTAAGCGCAGTTCATCTGCCACTATTTGGTCTAAGCCTAGTTCAATGGAAAGACAGAATTGGGGAGCAGATGAACGAGCATTTTGTTGAGTTTGGGATGTAGCTTTGGTAGTTTGAGTGTGGATGGCTTTGGCTTCCGATAGGGCGCGATCGCACACAGCACTAATTTTTACTGGCGTTAGCGTCAAATCCATTTGTCCCGTTTCCATGCGGGTCAAATCTAAAATGTCGTTAACCACACTCATCAGATGCCGTCCGCTTTGATGAATCAGTCCGGCATAGCGGGCTTGACGCTCGTTGAGTTCTCCCAACTGCTGATCCACGAGTAAGCGCGATAATCCCAGAACGGCAGTTAGGGGAGTTTTGAGTTCATGACTAATACAAGCTAAAAATTCGTCCTTCAACCGATTGAGTTGAATTAAATCGGCATTCTTCGCTGCTAGTTCTTTGCAAAGCTGTTGCTGTTCAGTGACATCAGTAGCTAAAACTAACCACAAATCATTGCTGAGTACAACCTCAGACTCAGCACTCATAACTTTAAACTCAGGACTATCTAAGGGAATTTTGGCAAACTGCCAGATTCGCTCCTGACCATTTTGCACTTCGACAACGCAGGTACAAGTACCCACCTGACTATCCAAATAGCACCGACTGTATACAGCATCATTCGATGCTTCTTGCTGAGTCAGTTTTTCTTCACCACCATGCTCATTTTCCCTACCATTGGGATGAACCTTGATTGCTCGTTGGGCGGCATATTCTGGTTTTTCGGAGCGGTTAGGGACAAGTATTGCTTCCACCTGTTGCCTAACTCCTTCTGGATCTTTCAATGCTCCTAATTGCTGCCACCACGCGGGATTTCGTGCTACCACCTCGCCAGTACCAGTTTGCAACATTAAAGGCCAAGGCAGTCTTTCTAGCAACTGTACTAGTGGCTGATGTCCCAACGACTTGGGGTTATTTGGCATCTGCATACCAACATCGTACTCATGGCGATGCTCAACAGACGACCCCTGGATGCCTGAGCTTTGTAACCCAGCCATCCGTTCCTTAGCCAACAATCGCAACAGACGTGAACTATCTAGCAGCCCCAAATATTGACCATTGGAGTCAATCAGTGCCCAATCTAAGTTCTGGTGTTTTTCGGCTTGTGGATAACACAAGTGCAAGCTTAATTGCTTTACACGTTCAGAAGCTGATATTGTCTGTATTGGCTCAATTAGACCTTGACCCCAGGTAGAGAGTGATTGCTGTAAATTTAGATTTTTATCGTCACGATGTGCTAATAATTTTTGGATTAAACGGGCAGAATACAGCAACCCTATGGGGCATTGCTGTTGATTCACTACTACCAAGCGATCGCACTGCTCTTGCTCAAAAATCTCCAACACCACTGCCAGAGAACTTGTTTGGGGGCAGCTAGGTACGGTTGCCTGAAAGTCATAAAGCGGGTAATCTAGCATTAACATAGGGCTTTTGGGGTCATTCTTCCTGTGGAAACCTCCGGCATTTCCATCTGCCAACTGTTGATGGTCTTTTCGCCTGAAGCCATATCCTTTAAGAAGACTCATATAAGCAACTCTGGTTATTTCAACGCCATTAAAACAACGGGATTTCTCCTCACGGACACTTGCTTGCGGACGAGTGCATTTTTCCCAGAGGCGACGTTTCTCATTTCTAGCAACTAGCCTCCCCAGTGTCTTACTGGTATTTAAACTCCTCATCGATAGCGACAGCTAAAACAATTATGGCCCCAAAGATTCGCTTTAGAACCTTGAGGAATTATAATGATTTGGAAAGCGACAAACCTTTAAGTTCGTTTAAGTATCTTATCAAGGAGCAAAATAAAAGAATCTATCTATTTACATACATAGATATGCAAATAATAAGTTAGCTAGTGTGTCTTGCTATTCCGATAGATACCTCATCATCAAAAACCGCCTAAGTCTTATTACTCAGTTGCTGCACTCGGTTGTTGATTGGCTAGCACTATCTGCTAACACAGAGCGTTATTTTGGGTTTTAATCACCAGTTTACTGCACACCCAGTATTACCCTAGCAATGTTACCCAAACTTATCAGCCCACGTTTTTTGCTCAGGGTGACCAAGGAGATATATTCAAGAATAAATGTTATTACCGATATTGATTCTGCAACCTGATATTAACAAATGTTTAAATAATCCAGTTGACTTAGACAACCAAAAAGGTTTGAGCATGTGGGTCTGGAAAGTTATTGACGCGATTATTGCCCAATTTTGCTACCTACCTGTTGCTGCAACTCCCTCTGGAAAAATCAACTATTTACCAAATTGGCTGCAACAAAATCCAAATAAGGCATACACTGACAAGTACATCTATGTATTTGCCAGTCACACCCAAAAAAGCCAACATAACTTTCAGGAGATGACTCCACCAGAAAGACAAGGATTATTAAGACAGCTTAAATCAGATTACAGTCTGATCCTTATAAATTATTTTACCACAGACAAAACACTCCAAGAAAAAATTGATAAATTTATCAATACTATATTTTATGCTAATATTCCTGTGCCCCAAATCATCGAAATCCACATGGAGGTAATTGAAGAATTTTCTAACCAGCTAAAATTAGAAGGAAGGAGCAATGAAACGTTACTTGATTACCGCCTAACGTTGATAGATATCCTGGCTCACCTTTGCGAAGTCTATAGGAATTCGATTTATAAATAAAAACTTTAATTTTGTAATTGGAGAAGGCACGAGGAAAGAATTATGAATGAAAATTTTAGTTTTGGATATAAAAGCCAGTTTAATAAAGCAAAATTGGATCGAGACGCATCGCGCGATAGACATTCGTAGCCAGTGTAGTCTTCTAAGGAGACGCTACGCGTAGCTAGCTTCCCCGTAGGGGTACGGCCATCCTACGGTAGGTCTAGCCTCTTTCTTTGGGATAAATAGGAGACGATGCCGCACATAGCCCAGCATTAGGGAGTCTGCGTCACGGGAAAAGCAAGCTATGAGCACCGCCTCTTAGAGAGCGTCTGAGATGCATCCCAAGTGGAATAACTGGCATCGTCTACAACCTAAGTCCCACGCTTTGAAACGTTGGTTACTTCAGTAATAACTACCTCGTGAACAATGTTCAACTTGGAATAAGCTACCGCTGTTAGTGACTCCCAATGCGCGATAGCTGCGCCAACACCAAGGGCGAACGCATCTTTTATTTCTATGAGCATAACTAGCCATTAAGTATATGAATAAAGCCAGAAAAACCTACGTTCTCAAGCTTTACGTAGCAGGGAATACCCCTAATTCAGTCCGGGCATTAAAAACGCTCAAAGATATTTTAGAACAGGAGTTTGAAGGCGTTTATGCTTTAAAAGTGATCGATGTACTGAAAAGTCCGCAACTGGCAGAAGAAGATAAAATATTGGCAACACCAACATTATCTAAAATTTTGCCTCCACCCGTTCGCAAAATTATTGGGGATCTTTCAGATAGAGAAAGAGTCTTGATTGGATTAGATTTGCTCTATGAAGAACTGAGTGAGGAAGACTTTGAAGAGTAAAATTTTAATCATAAATAAATTGAGTACAAACTTTTAGCCATAAAAAAACAGTTTTTAATACCCTTTTGTTATCAAGCAATGAGTGAAAACGAGCAATTAGAACCAAAGCAACCACCTAAAATTGGGGGTGTAGAAAAAATTCGCACGATGATTGAAGGGTTTGACGATATTAGTCATGGTGGTTTACCAATTGGTAGAACTACCTTGATCAGCGGCACATCTGGTACAGGTAAAACTTTATTCTCTCTTCAGTTTCTCTATAACGGTATCACCTACTTTGATGAAGCAGGAGTATTTGTTACTTTTGAAGAATCACCCAGTGATATTATTAAAAATGCCCATGTTTTTGGTTGGAACTTGCCACGTCTAATAGAAGAAGGCAAGTTGTTTATTCTTGATGCATCTCCAGATCCAGAAGGTCAAGATATTGTTGGAAATTTTGACCTTTCTGCACTCATTGAACGTCTGCAATATGCCATTCGCAAATACAAAGCTAAACGAGTTTCAATCGACTCAATAACAGCGGTATTTCAGCAGTATGAAGCAATGGGAGTAGTGCGACGCGAGATTTTTCGCCTAGTAGCACGTCTCAAGCTACTGAGTGTCACCACTGTAATTACCACTGAACGTAGTGAAGAATATGGGCCTGTTGCCTCTTTTGGAGTAGAAGAATTTGTTTCCGATAATGTAGTAATTGTTCGCAACGTTTTAGAAGGAGAACGCCGCCGTCGCACAATTGAAATTCTCAAGTTGCGCGGCACAACTCATATGAAAGGCGAGTATCCGTTCACGATTACTAATGAAGGAGTTAATATCTTCCCGCTGGGAGCAATGCGCTTAACTCAACGGTCTTCTAATGTCAGGGTATCTTCTGGTGTCAAAATCTTAGATGAAATGTGCGGTGGTGGTTTCTTTAAAGATTCGATTATTTTGGCAACAGGAGCCACAGGTACTGGTAAAACGCTGTTAGTCAGTAAGTTTATTCAAGATGGCTGCCTTAATGGAGAACAGGCAATATTATTTGCTTATGAAGAATCACGTGCCCAACTATCTCGTAATGCTTCCTCTTGGGGAATTGATTTTGAAGAATTAGAACATCAAGGTTTACTCAAAATAATTTGCACTTATCCAGAATCAACTGGTTTAGAAGATCATTTACAAATTATTAAATCAGAAATTGCCGTCTTCAAACCAGCTCGGATCGCCATTGACTCTCTATCAGCACTAGCGAGAGGAGTAAGCAATAATGCATTTAGGCAGTTTGTAATTGGTGTGACAGGTTATGCTAAACAAGAAGAAATTACTGGTTTCTTTACTAACACAACTGACCAATTTCTGGGAGCGCATTCAATTACTGACTCTCATATTTCCACGATTACCGATACAATTCTGATGTTACAGTACGTAGAAATTCGTGGAGAAATGTCGCGGGCAATTAACGTATTTAAAATGCGCGGGTCTTGGCATGATAAGGGAATTCGTGAGTATAATATCACTGCGGATGGCCCCGATATTAAAGATTCTTTCCGAAACTACGAACGGATTATCAGCGGTGCTCCTACTCGCGTTAATATCGATGAAAAGGCGGAACTTTCTCGCATTGTTAGACGTTTTGAAGACAAACAGAGTTCCGAACCCTAAATTTAGTATCGTAGTATATTCTTTCCTAAATTTAGTATCGTGCTATATTCTGTGGTGAAGAAAGGTTTTCTGCCGCTAGATTGATTTTCGTGTGAGGGATGCGGTGAAAGGACAGCAATTATTCCATAGCTTCTTACCTGGTGTGACAGCAGCGGTCTTAACAACTCAGCCTGCTTGGGCTGGTACTGTGAAACTACCTGGGGTACAGCTGGCGTCTTCTCCTAGTGTTTTGACTTCTATTTATGGTCAAGACTTGGTTGTGGACATCACGAATACGCAACTGCCTAACGGTGCAGATGTTAGTGTTCCAACCCTAGTACCTGCTTTCGGTTTCACTAAACTTAGCATGAAGCCTTTAAGTAATAACAGTATTCCAGTGTTTACGGCTGGAAATACTGTTGTGCCAATAAAACAAGTACTTAAAAAAGATGAAGGTAGATTTTTCAGTTTGACACCTACCTCTAATCCTCCCCAACAGCTTGGTGTCAGCCGTTCTGCTCAAAATAACCAAAAACAGAGTAATTTAAGCGCTTATGGACAGGAATCAAAGAAGATAATAGTTCCCAACTACACTTCCAAACCTTCTTCTGTCCAAAAAGAAATTTTTTCCCTGTCTTCTGCACAGCAGCCAGTGGTTCAAAAGATAAATACTGCTACTCAGTTGCAGACTTTTTTACAAACTTCAGCTACAGGTGTACGATCAGCGAAACTGTTGTCAGCGCAAAGATGTCCACAGGAGTTGGGGAAAAGCAAAACTGATTCCTCAGCTGCTTTGCTACTGACCTCAAGCAGCTGCTTACAACAAAATGCTGTTGGCCGCGTAGCCCAGAGTAATACCCCTATTCCAACAGATTCGACACCAACTCCCACTGTGCCAGGAACCGTAACTCCTGCACCTGGGGGTTCGGTACAACCTCCCGCTGTGCCAAGCACCGTAACTCCTGCGCCGTCAAACCCGGTGCAAATTCCAGAGAACCTGATTCCCAGCTCAAATCCCTTACAATTTCCCACTAAACCGGAGGAAGTGACACTTCAGGGAAATCAGCCAATTACTTTGGCACAGGCTCTGGAGCTAGCACGGCGTAATAATCGGGATTTACAGGTGTCCTTGTTGGAGCTAGAACGCAATCGAGCATCTCTACGCGAGGCGCAAGCTGCCTTATTACCCACTCTTAATGTTAGTACGGATGTTACTCGCAGTCAGTCTGCTGGAAGTCAGCTCTCGTCGGAACTCCAAGAACAACAGACGGGTATATCATCCCCAGATGAAGCTGGTACATCTTTTTCAGGTCAAGCACAACTTTCATATAACATCTACACTTCTGGGAGAGTGCAAGCTAACATCCGAGCGGCTGAAGAACAGGTACGTTTCAATGAATTGGCTGTAGAAACTCAGTCCGAGGAAATCCGCCTGAATGTTGCCACTGAATACTACAATCTGCAACAAGCAGATGAACAAGTACGCATTGCCCAGTCAGCTGTGCAGAACTCTGAGGCTAGTTTGCGTGATGCAGAAGCTTTAGAACGAGCTGGAGTTGGTACGCGGTTTGATGTGTTGCGATCGCAGGTGAATTTAGCAAATGCCCAACAAGATTTGACTAATGCTAGATCGCAGCAGGCAATAGCCCGTCGTCGTTTAGCAACTCGGTTGAGTTTGCCCCAGGCAGTGAATATCAGTGCCGCTGACCCTGTACAATTAGCTGGTCTTTGGAACCAATCGCTAGAACAAAGTATTGTGTTGGCTTTTCAAAATCGCCCCGAACTGCAACAACAGTTGGCACAACGCAATATCAGCGAGCAACAGCGTAGGCAGGCCCTTGGGGAGTTAGGCCCTCAAGTTAGTTTGGTAGCCAGCTACAACCTACTAGATCAGTTCGATGATGGTGTCAGTATTACTGATGGTTATTCATTGGGAGTTAGAGCAAGCCTAAATTTGTATGATGGAGGAGCCGCAAGAGCAAGAGCAGATCAATCAAAAGCTAATATTGCGATCGCAGAAACTCAATTTGCTGAACAGCGCAACCAAATTCGCTTTCAGGTAGAACAAGCCTATTCCACCCAGCAATCTAGTTTGGAGAATGTTCAAACCGCTAATACTGCTTTAGAACAAGCCAGGGAAGCTCTACGTTTAGCGCGTTTGCGATTCCAAGCTGGTGTAGGCACTCAAACTGATGTCATTAACTCTGAAAACGACCTCACAAGAGCAGAAGGTAATAGAGTCACAGCAATTTTGGATTACAACCGTGCTCTAGCTCAGTTACAACGGTCTGTTACCCTCAGAGCACTACGCTAGTACTGCTGACTCATCTCTCAATTAAAAATTCTAAAAGCCTCATTTTTCAATAATTACATTGAAGAATGAGGCTTTTTAGTAAAAAACGTATTTGTAACAGCAATTTTGTGAAATGATGTAGCATAACTGAGTGTCCGTAGTTTACCCCCGTAGGCATCGCTCGCCTTGTCAAAGACTCATGACTAAAGTAACATCTCAAGAAATTGCACAGTTTCGCTCTCAATTGGCAGATGATCCCAGCGATATGGAAGCGCTGGATTTGATTGAAGACTGTGATGGAGATTTAGAAGATGCGGCGATGACGCTAGCTATCCGAGCGGGACAACAGCCAGAAAGAGCAAATGCTGAGTGGTTAGATGCTTTGGCTAGAAAATGGCGAGCGGTCATTTGCGAACAAGAATATCGGGAAGATTTGGTTAATACTTCACTTCAAAAGATGATGGAACGTCTAAAAGCAATGCCGACGTTTCCTAAGATTTTGGCAACGCCAGTTTTGATTTATGTCCTTAAGCAAGGCGTGAACAATTTTTGTGAGCCACTAGATTCGCTAAAGTGATCAGCCCATGTACATTTAACTTCTGCTTAACTTGTGCGATGCCTGCGGCGGTCTACGCCTAGACGGTTTGCAGTTGAGTTCAATACAGATTTGATTTAACCCCCAACCCCTTAAGAGCTAGCGTTGGGGAGTAAGAATCAAAGCCTCCCCAAAATCCAAACTCCTAGCCAAGACAAGATTGATTCGACCAGGACTGATACGCTGTTAATTAAGGCAAAACTTCTATTAGACAAATTGTAAAATCAATGAATTACCTTGTTGCCGTATTACCAGACCGCATTCAAGCCGAAGCTGCTTACTTAGCTTTAGAAGAAGAAGGCATAAACAGTACTATCCTGGGGAAAGGATATAAAACGGCTGACGAGTTTGGCTTAATTGACCCCAAAGACCAAGCTAAAAAGCAAGCACAACTGATGGCAACCTGGTTGATACCATTCGGCTTTTTTGCAGGTTTTACGTTCAGCCTCATCACTGGTTTAGATACTTTTGCCTGGGCGGGTGAAGTTGGCAATCATATCGTTGGTGGACTGCTGGGTGCTGCTAGTGGTGCTATGGGTGGTGTGTTGGTTGGTGGCGGAGTCGGTTTACTTGTAGGTAGTGGTGATGCTTTACCTTATCGCAACCGCTTAGATGCGGGTAAATACTTGGTTGCCGTTCAAGGTTCTGAAACTCTGACTCGACAAGCAACCCGAATATTACGTCAGTTTGATCCAGAAAATATCCAAGGATATGCTGACACTAGTGGTGTGTAATGAGTCATTTTACATATCGTGACACAGCGACTTGAGTTGCTTCCCTGTTCTTTGGAAGTGGCGCAAGCCGTTGTGACAAGAAATAAATTTCAAGTAGAGAAGCTTTTGGGGGTAAGGGTTCCTGATAATTGGTATGGATCTGAGGTGTTAGATATTTTTCCGATGTATGGTCAGGTGCTAATAGATGATCCTTCCCAGTTAGGTTGGGCTATCTGGCTAATGATTCACATTGCCGATTCTACTTTAATTGGAGATTTGGGTTTTATTGGCAAACCCGATCAAACAGGAACTGTAGAAATGGGTTATGAAGTGCTATCAGCTTATCGCCAGCAGGGATTTGCTTTTGAAGCAGTAGAAGCACTGGTTGATTTTACCTTTACTCAGCAAGAACTCAAGAGAATTATCGCTCATACTCCCGACGATCATGTTGCCTCGATTCGCATTTTGAAAAAACTGGGAATGCAACAAATTGCTAGGAATGAAAACCTGCTGAAATGGGAATTAAAGTTAGAATCAAGATAGTTATAGCTAATTAATTCTCAATTCATAACTCATAATTTTTAAGAATGTTGCCACGAGAAGAACTTTTAAAAGGTGTTGAAAATCGAGATAGTGTAGCTCGTGTAATTGACCAAGCAGAGCAAGCCATCAAAACTTGGGAAGTGGTTTTGACTGATTTTCTATCTCCCCCCGAATTAGCGGAAATTCAACGGGTGTTTAATCGATTAACAGAAGTGCAATTAGTTGCGTGGGGTGGATATCCGCAAGCTGAACGCCAAAGAATAGCGATCGCTCGTTCGGAACTTCCCTTAGATCAATCTCAGGTCAGCCTTGTCGCCGTAGAAATTGCTGGTAATTTCCTGTTTGATACTGCCTCTCACCGTGACTTTTTAGGCGCAATGTTGGGGACAGGAATTGTTCGTGAAAAGACGGGAGATGTGATTGTCTTGGGAGAACGAGGGGCGCAGGCGATTGTTGCACCGGAGTTGGTGGAATTTTTGGAAATGAGTCTTAAACAGGTGCGATCAGTTCCTGTGAAAACTCAGCAGATTGAGGTAACTGAATTAAGGGTTCGGGAACCCAAGAAAAAAGAATTAACTACTGTGGAGGCTTCATTGCGATTAGATGCGATCGCATCTGCTGGTTTTGGCATGTCGCGCAGCAAAATGGTTGATTTTATTGATGCTGGTGATGTCCGTGTCAATTGGAAGGAAGTTACCCAAGCTAGTTCTCAAGTCAAATCAGGCGACTTAATCGCCATTCGCTCTAAAGGGCGTTTAGAAGTTGGAGAAATTGCCGTTACAAAAAAAGACCGTTTCCGAGTTCAATTAACAAGATATATGTAATCAGTGAGCAGATAAGAGTAAAAAGTTAGGAGTTTCAAATTCAGCACTTTCTTTAACTCCTAACTATATACTTAGGCTTTAAAGTGTTTTGCTAACATATTTAGCAGAAGTTTTCGCGGTACGAGCCGAGATAATTTGCTTCTAATTTGAGTGTTAGTATCAGAACTAATAACAGTTGGATACCCTTTTTCCAAAGCCTCTAAAGATTCCCAAACCACTTTTTCAGAAGAATACACTTTATCTGTACTGCTTGCCAATGCTGGAGGAAAATTAGCTTCTGCAAAAAAGTTTGTTTCTATTGGCCCTGGACAAGTAACTAAAATACGTACACCATATTGACGATTTTCTGCCCACAGTGCTTCACTAAAGCTGAGAATAAAAGCTTTACTGGCAGCATAAACAGAAAGATATGGTATTGGTTGAAATGCAGTAATAGAAGATACGTTAATAATACTTCCAGAACGACGTTGCCGCATTAAAGGTAGAAATTTATGAGTTAAATCTACCAATGCTAAAATGTTTAATTGTACGATTTTGATTTGTCTTTCTCCATCCCCTTCAGCAAAGTCGCCATAGTAACCAAAACCAGCATTGTTGATTAATAAGTCGATGGTTAATCCCTTTTCTTTAGTGACATCAAATACAGCAGATGCTGCATTAGGTTCTGTGAGGTCTTTGACTATAACCTCTACTTGAATTTTGTGTTGTTCTTGTAGCCGTTTAGCTAATTGGCTTAGTTTCTCTTCAGAACGAGCAACGAGTACAAGATTTATCTTGCGTGCAGCTAGTTCCTGGGCAAAAGCTTTACCAATACCACTAGAGGCACCAGTAATTAAAGCAGTTGGCATTCTACATATTAAGATAATTGTTAAGCACCATTAAAATCTTAGCTATGCTGGCTATAAGTTTTAACTACCCAAAGTGATATGTCCAAAAGGGTAAAAGCAGTACTTATTACTAAAGTTTTGAGTGCAGGAAGCCTGCACTCAAAACTTCTTCTTCCCTAATTATTGACTTTCGGAAGCGATGTAAATTCACCAACTACACCGATATGGGAAATTCTTAAATCTTCTTCATCTGTATATTGAATAGACGAGTCGATGTTGTCGGGTAATTCTCTGTCCTTACACGACCACTCAAAGATAAATCTAGAGTCCAAGTGCTTGAGGTTAGAAAATATTTGCTTCCATTGGCTTCGTCTAATTCAATTTCCCCACCTTGATTGTAACTCTCTCGAATAGCCTTCCTGTTGATAAACAAAGAAATCAAATGGTTTTTCAGCCAAATCTTTGTGATCCAGTAAATGAATGAGATGGAACATAAAGCCATCTTCTAAAAGGCTATTACCATTTTTCAGACCAATAAATAATTTCTGATGCTGAACTATTAATAGCGACACCATAGCTATCTCCATGATTCCACTTGAAGCCAGGTCTACCTTTGTCCTCTGTATTTAATACCAAGATTTCATAAGTAGCTGGGAAAGATTCTGTAGGAGAGTCACTGGTGTAAAAAAAAGTTGTTGGCACACCGTTAGGCTGATTTATATGTTCGTTTGTGTTACCACCCCTATATTTGTGCTTTGCACTACTTCTGTATTGTGAAAGTAATTGTTCTACTTTTTTTGGTGGCTGTTTCAACCTAATTTGAAAAAAACTATTTCCTTGTAAAAATTCGGGTGAGTAAGCAATGCGAACGCCTTTGGCATCAGCAGGAATCTCATTAGGAAAATGTTTTATTTGGTCATTGTCAGACCATAGTTGATTACGAATTTCTTGGTAACGTGATCTATCAGTGATAATTTTAGTTTCGCTAGTACTGCTAAAATTTGTTTTCAGAAAAAAGCTTCCCCCGACAATACAAAGACTAGCAAGGGCTAATAGAAATTGCGATCGCTTCATCTAATTGGGTGCGTTTAACTTTCATAGTCATATACCCAACTAATAAACTAAATTCGTACTATTGCGGATATAGCGTCAGAGATATTAACAGAAACTTTGTGTATTTAGGGGAAATTCAGGGTATTTGTAAAATTACTGTGAAGTTACTCAATGATTACCTAGTCAAAAACCGCAGGTTATTCCCGTTGAGACTAGTACTTCTTTCTTTTGTAGCTAAGGAAATCAATTACACAGTCATCCATTTTTTTTCAATTCTTCCTGATGCAGCAATAACTAAGGCGGATATATAAATAGTAGATGCACCTTAATTAAATCACAGCCCTCAGCTTTTAGTTGGGGGCTTTTTTTACTGATATTTTTTAATTTGGGAATAAAACAAATTTTCTTAGAAATATAAATTTTCCCGGATATCGCAATCAATCAAGCGGATTAATAAATGGTAGATGCACCTTAATTAAATTACAGCCTTCAGCTTTTAGTTGAAGGCTTTTTTATTGCTAATATTTTTTAATATATAAATAAAAAAAGAACTTTGTAGACAATTTAAATCTACCCGGATATGGCAATCAATCAAGCGGATTAATAAATGGTAGATGCACCCTAATAAATTACAGCCCTCAGTTTTAGGCTGAGGGCTTTTTTTATTTAAATATAGATGGCAGCAAACTGGGAGCTAACCATACTGCATAACCAAAAAATCCAAAGAGCAAGGTAATTAGGACAGTAATACCGTAGCTGATGCAAATTAATAAACCATCAGATTCGATGGTGGCAACAGTCAAAAATAAAATTCCTACAGTGGGAATGGGATTTGTAAAGGGAATTGGTAATATTAGCAATACTGTTAACAAAGAGATACAAAGCCCATTAATTCGCCAAATCAAAGGATTATGGGCTATTTTTGCAAATCGGGGACGGGCGATTTTTTGTAACACTTTGGTAAGACGTCCCAAATTTTGCAAAAGGAATAAAGCAAAGGAACGAGGAAACTTGTAGTTAGCAATTCTTTTAGGGAGCCAAGGCGATCGCCTCCCTAAAACCATTTGCGCTGACAACAGTAAACAAGCACCACCAAAAGGGCCAGTTAATCCCGGTGGCATAGGAAATAAAAATGGCAAAACTAATAATGTAATTACCAAGCAGAACCCTCGTTCTGAGGTTTCTGCCAAAATATCACCTAGAGTCAGCGGTTGTTCAGCTAGGCGTTGCAACAGGGACTTTATATCTTGGGAAAATCTCAGATGCATTTGGCGTGAGTTGATGCGAATTCCCACATTTGTAGTAGAGGGAGATAGGGGAGAATAACTCCTAACTCCTGGTTTCTGGAGGTACTAAAACAGCTATAGCTTTAGGTATAACCCGAAAATGAGCAGGTGTGTAGGTAGTGATTTCACCATCTGTATTGATAGGTCGTGGTTTACGAGTATATACCTCTATTTCTTGACCTTGAAGAGAGCGTACACTCTCCCAATGTATATGTCGCCCTTGCCGCATCGCAGGGAGTAATAGTATAATCTGCCACCAATGTTTAATCTCCAAGCTATAGAGGTCTAGCCTTTGGTCATCTATTGTGGCATCATCAGCCACTGCCATACCACCACCGTAATAGCGACCGTTACCTACAGCAATTTGCACTGTTTTCACGCGAACTGATTCACTATTGATCACAATCTCCGCAGTAAAAGGTCTAGCTTCCCAAATCACTTGCAATGCAGTGGCGGCATAAGCAAATATTCCCCAACGGCGTTTGACTTCTTTGGTAAGTCGCTGAGTAATTTTTACACTCAATCCCAAGCTGGCAACGTTAAAAAAGTGCTTGCCGTTCACCCAACCCAAGTCGATGCGGTATAAATTTCCATAGGCAATAATTTTGCAAGCTTCGCTAAGGGAATTCGGGATTCCCAAAGTCCTTGCTAGGTCATTGGCAGTTCCCAGAGGCAAAATTCCCAAGGGCAACTGAGTATCAACTAAAGCATCTACTGCGGCATTGAGAGTCCCATCTCCTCCGCCAATGATTACCAAGTCAACTTGATGCTGATAGCGAAGTATAACTTCAGCAAGATGTTTGGGGTCTTCTGTAGACTCCTCAATTAAATCAAAGCCGAGTGTCTTCAGATATTCAATCGCTTCCGACAGACCCTTTTGCCCTTGGCGGGCATGACGATTTACTAACAGCAGTGCGCGGGAACTCATGGGTAGTACCTTTTGTAGTTGATATGTCCAATTATCCGCATCTATGTATTCTGCTTGAAGTTGACTATAGAAAAGTGTTTAAGCTGTTATGACAGTTATCAACAATTCATTTCTTCAATGCTTATTATGTTGCAGTTACTAATTTTTAATTTCTATTTTATCTAGTTTATCTTTATTAGCCCTCGGTGTGTTGATACTCAGTAAATATATTTTTACTTGCTAAATGGCTGGATTTAGGTATTTTTTATAAAAAAGAGATTTATTTCAATATTACAATACCCAGAAAATAATACCAAATTATGAGATATTTTTTATTGGTATAGAAACATATTTCTATATTAAATTTGTATTAATACTATTAAAAATTACAATTATTTAACTTTTGTTTGAGAATAATTTATATATATCAACTCCTGCTGTGGCAGATTGGAAATTGTCTACGGCTCTGAAGCCACTATTTATACTAATTCTTTCTATTAACCAATGATCTAAGGAAGCCTGAGTTACTCCTGCTTCCCCTACTTAAGATTTACTTACTGAGTGCCTGACCATCTAAGCGGCATAATTTTACTTTGTTGATGATCTTCGCACCTATTTTTTCATAGAACTTGATTCCACGCTTGTTAGATACAGCTACAGTCCAATCGATTCTGCCACAGCCTTTTTCCTGCCCAATCTGGCGCAAGCGTAGCATCAGCGCCTCACCAACTCGGTGGCTTCGATGTTCGGCTTTAACATATAAGTCATCAAGCCAAATTCCAGGTTTTGCTAAAAAAGTTGAATAGATAAAGTGATAGGTTACTAATCCAATAGCATCTCCATCAACCTCAGCCAAAAGAACAAACACAAGGGGCTTTTCTCCAAATAGATCAATTTTTAGCTTTTGAGGAGTTGCTTCTACAAATTCAGGGCAACCATCAAATTCGGCTTTCAAATGAATCAATTCCATAATGGTATGAATATCTCTTTGGTTTGCATCTCGAATTGAAATATTCCTACTTTTCATTTTCTTCTTTTCCCTTGGCTTAAAACTCGTATTGGGAGATAACTTCTGTTTCCCTCTTTGCTGCCTTGATCCATTCTTGCATGGCTGGAAGCGTCAAAACTGTCTCTACATAATTTCTAGAAACAGGATCTAGCTGCACATCATAGGTTACAAACCGCAGAACAACTGGAGCAAAGAATGCATCAGCGATTGCAAAATTTCCAAACAAAAAATTGCCTCCAGACCAAAATTTTTGGCGTGATTCTTGCCAGATATTAGTGATGCGGTCAATGTCTTGTTGTACGCCAGATACTAAACCTTTACCAGGATATTTAGTACGGCAGTTCATCGGCATATTCTGACGCAGTTTTTGAAAGCCTGAGTGCATTTCCGCAGTCATAGAACGGGCTAATGCCCTTGCAACCTTATCTTCTGGCCACCATTGGAGAGTCGGAAACGTTTCAGCTAGATATTCACAAATAGCCAGAGAATCCCACACCGTTTGCGTATCGTGCAATAACACAGGTACTTTTCCTGATGGAGAATATTGCCGAATTTTTGAGGAATAATCTAAATTTTCATAGAGAGAAATCCGAATTTCATTGAATTCCAAACCAAATTGTTTCATCGCTAGCCAAGGGCGGAGTGACCAAGATGAATAATTTCTATTGCCAATTACTAAAGTAAGTTGTGTCATATTTTTAATACCTATAAAGCTGCTCAATCCACATACACACATCAGCTTGAGAACCTGAAGAGAAAGATTTTCCAGTTGCAGGATCGTAAGCTTGCCAATAGATATTACCGTAGCGGTCAACCTTTTGCCAAACTTGTAATTCGTTAGGATCTGCTAGGAGTTTTTTGACAAAACTTTCCCAAATAATATGCAGAGATTTCCAGAAATTGGTGTTGATTTTTTTGTCCAATAACGGACTACAATTTATTCTTGTATCTTCTGTTGGCAGACACCTAATGTCATTGTTCATAAAATTATTCCTGAAAGTTGCTCAGTAAATAAAACAGTAGCAACATCTCAATTAGGAATCAAATCATGGCTTGTATAGGTTGTATAAATAGGATTTATAGATATGAAAAATTACTAATACAACCTTTTTGCCACAATTAAATCAGGATGTTTATACCCTTGTTCTCACCAATTGCCCATGAAATTCTCCCAACTTCGAGCCATAGTTGCAGTAGCAGATCGTGGTAACTTTAGTGAGGCAGCCTTAGAATTGCAGCTTTCCCAGCCTGCGATTAGTCATGCGTAGGCGTAGCCCGTCGTAGACATCGCTACCTTAGAAGAAGAATTAGGTGTGCCTTTGTTTGCCAGAGGTCGTCACGGTGCTGTACTGACACCGGCTGGAGAGCGGATTTTGTATCATGCTCGTCAAGCTATGCAGCATCTAGAGATGATGCAGCACGAAGCAAACTTGCATAAAGGTTTACATGGTGGTCATGTACGAATTGCGGCTTTTCGCAGCGTCGCCACCCATTTATTACCAAAAGCGATCGCACAATTTCATAATCAATTCCCAGAAATTGCTGTCACAATCATAGAGTGTCCTGCTTTCACCGATGTAGAACAGTGTTTGCGTGACGGACGTACCGATATTGGTATTACCTGTCTACCAACTGGTGAAGAATTTGACACCTGGGAAATTTTTCAGGATGAGTATCTAGCTTTACTACCACCACATACCAAAATTAGCAATCCAGAAATTACTTGGGAAGACATAGCGGCCTATCCACCTGTTTTACTTCCTTGCACACCCTGTGGACGCATTCTTCACAACCACTTAAAGACTTTAGCAATCCCAATAAATACTGCTAGCGACATCCAAGAAGATTCCACAGTCGTTAGTATGGTGAATCAAGGGCTGAGAGCGGCTATTATGCCTCGTTTAGCAGCTGTACCCATTCCTCCAAATGTGCAGGTATATAGTTTACCTGCACCGCTAAAGAGAATAATTGCAACTGCAATTCTATCTAATTCCCTCCATGTGCCTGCGGTGTTCACATTTTTGGAAATGTTGAAAAATTTTGATTTTTATAGTTTAGCTAAATCCACCTTCGTTTAAACTCATCACTCCCACTCTGCACTACTTAAAGGTACTCGCGCAAGAAATCAAACGGATCATCTTCCCAACAAGGTTCAGGTATCAACCAAAACAAACTCCTGTTGATGTCGGCTTCAATTTCATCACCGTCGTCTCTATCAAATAGTTCTATCAAAGCTGTCCAATCACGTTCTCTTAGAGACGTTAACGATGGGGCATATACCTGGAAATGATTTGAGTAATTCACGCGCAAAGTTGTGCTTGACAGCCGTAAAAATTTAGTATAAAAATTTGTAAATAATCAAATTTTAGCTTTGACAACCGCAGTTAAATAGTTATTTTAATACTATTAAATATGGACTACTCTTATCAGTGTCTCACAATTTAAATAGGACTGCTATAGTATTTATTACATAATTACAAGCTGAATTTACTCAGAACGGAAAAATTCTTTAGGCTGCGACTCGACTAATTCCACACCAAAGACTTCAGAAAAGGACTGTGCTACATAAAAACGCACTTCTTCGCAGGTGATATCTGGAATCCATTCGGCTAAACTGCCTACAGCTTTATCAGAAATACCGCAGGGTACAATGCGCTCAAACCCTGTCATGTCTGGACAAACATTTAATGCAAAGCCGTGCATGGTAATCCAACGGCTGACTTTAATACCAATAGCCGCAACTTTTCGCCCTTGTAACCAAACGCCAGTAAAAGCCGGAATTCTTTCTCCCAGCAACCCATAAACTGCCAATACGCGAATTATTACTTCTTCGAGTTCGCGTAAGTACCAATGGAGGTCTTTACGATAACGTTGCAGATTTAAAATTGGATACCCCACCAGTTGGCCTGGACAATGGTAAGTAACCTCACCGCCCCGTTCAACTCGGTGCACATCATATTGACCTTTGTCAATATCAAATTTGAGAAAATCTGAGTTGCTTCCTTGCCCGAGAGTGTAGACAGGTGGATGTTCTAGCAAAATTAACACATCATCTAGACTGGGGTCATGGATACGCTCAGTGAGGAGCGATCGCTGCCATCCATGAGCATCTAAGTAAGGCATTAATCCTTTGTTATATAACAAACAACTTTTTTTGTATGGATTACTACTATAGAACATGCCAAAAATCAACTGGTATTGGGAACAAAATATATTGCAAGTTAGAGGATTAGAGACAAAAAATGTCAAGATTTGCAAAGGATTTTAAAGGAAAGTCAAGGGAACATGCATTAGAAAATACAAAGTGCTAGCTTGAATATACAACCTCAATAGGTTTTAGGAGGAATTCTCTGCAATAAGCATCATGCCAATATAATCAGAACGAA
Organism: Nostoc sp. UIC 10607; assembly: GCF_047228265.1. Lineage (NCBI taxonomy): Bacteria > Bacillati > Cyanobacteriota > Cyanophyceae > Nostocales > Nostocaceae > Nostoc > Nostoc sp. UIC 10607. The sequence goes on from NZ_JBIQNW010000068.1 coordinate 26,488, forward strand.
TGCACTGGCTGATGGCTCTAATAATCTTGTTTGATATGCAAACAAGATCAACTTCTATAAAATACTCGTGTTCTTGATCAAAAGTGAGCAAACCTCAACCGGACACAGAAGGAGCAACTATTAACAGTTCTGTAAGCGTTGTTTTAACACGGAAGACAGTTACGAGAGCTACGGCTCAAATTTCCTCACCAAAGGGTTTTATGTGGAAATCCAATTGGATCTCAGTGCAGAGATGAGGAGGAAAATCAAGGGTATAATCAGCGAAAGCCCATATCAGTAAGCTTAGACACAGCTTACCAGCAGTACATAGAAAGAGTTCACAATTTGTTTTGGCGGGAGTAATAGACCTTACCGCAATTTCTTTTCATACAAAGCAAATTCACACATCAAATATTCAGTGGGAGAGTTTACATGAAGCTTGTCATCCACGGCAAAAATATTGAAATAACCGATGCGATTCGGGAATATGTACATCAAAAGATTGAAAAAGCAGTTAGTCACTTTCAGAGCATTACAAATGAAGTGGATGTGCATCTTAGCGTAGCCCGTAATCCTCGAATTAATCCTAGACAAGCGGCTGAAGTAACTATTTATGCTAACGGTAGCGTTATCCGTGCCGAGGAAAGCAGTGAAAACCTGTATGCCAGCATTGACTTAGTTGCAGATAAAATTGCCCGTCAACTGCGGAAATACAAAGAACGCCGTCAAGACCAGAAAACTCATGCCCAGCCAACAGAAGTAGTTGTTGCAGAGTCGGTAGTCACAGATTTAATTGGCGATCGCACCCCCGAATTACCCAACGAAGTCGTCCGCACTAAATATTTTTCCATGCCGCCGATGACTCTTGCAGAAGCCCTGGAACAATTGCAACTCGTGGGACACGACTTTTATATGTTCCGCAATTCTGAAACTGGAGAGATTAATGTAATTTACGAACGCAACCACGGCGGTTATGGTGTGATCCATCCCCGCAATGGTAACGGTTATACTAACGGCAAGAATGGCAAATCAACCCACGCTAACATTGTCATGCCGGAAAAATCGCATTCCAGTAAATAGGAATTAGGGAGTAGGGAGATCAGGGAGATTGGGGAGAAATAACTCCTAACTCCCAACTCCTACTTAGCGGTACTTAAACAAAAATTAGTTAATTTCCTTCTCGTCCATTCCTTTTTTATTGTCTCCGTTAATTGCCCAATGTAAATCGAAGGTAGCAGCAATTTCATAATATTCTTTGTAAGACCAGTCTGTTCTTTGACTAGCAGTTATTATTAACAAGTTTGAGATATTTAATATTTAGGTGATTACTAGTTGTTTCTAAAGAAGCTTCTTTGTTTTGTGTCAAGAGATGGATTTTTGGAAATAAACTTTTAACCATACAAGAATTACCTGAGAAAGCAGAAGTGAAAACTAGAGTTATATGATTCCCTGAATTTCTCCCCACATTTCAGTAATAGGTATTAAAAATTAAACTTTCCTTGCTATAGTTCTCCTATTTCTCGGAGATAAGACAGGTCTAGTTATGAGTTGTCTAACCAGTGCAGCATCAGCCGTCCAAAACTCCGCAGACGCACTCTCAGCGCAAGCAAGAAAGGCGGCATCATTCCATATTTATCGGCAATTTTCCAGGTTCTTGTCCTAATTACCTCTTGTTCAATGTAATCAATAGGAAGTTCGCAGAAGTCTTCAAAAAAACCTAGCGCTTCCTCTGTTGTAATTACTCCCATGCGGGTTTTTTTTCTTAGCACAGATCCGACTTCTGTCCAAGCAAAAGCTGGAGTAACTAACCGTATACTCAGACTTAAAGCTTCTGCTACTAGTTTTCTGGACTGGGGTTGATAAACTTCTGGTACAAGATAAGGAATCCAAACACTGGTATCTAAACACAAAACTCTAGTCACGTCGCCCTTCGTCCTCTCTGAGGCTGCGAATCAAATCTGTAGAGGCTGGTTGTATCCCAGTTTTAGCTTTAACGGTTTCGCTGCGAGCAATTATCCGTTGATGGGCAGCCCATCCCCTGCGGCGGCTCACCTCACGTTCCAAAGCCTCAACTACTAAATCATTCAAGGATTCGCTACCTTCCTTAATTTTTTTAGCTTTTACAAGTAAATCAGCCGGAAACCGAATTGTTAAGGCTTCGCGTTTCATAGTGATAATTGCAACTAAGTATTGATACCATTTATTGTAACCACTCTATGGCACAGTCTCCAATCATTTCACCTGTTGCCTTGAGTTCAATCACCAGCTGATACCACTCAACACACTTTGTATTGACTGCTTGATCAATTCTATAAATGCGATCGCTTCGACTTTTGGGTAAGGCGCATTCCAACTCTAATACTTCGCAACTTCTGAGTCACAGCGATGGCTAAGAACGGCATCATGTCACCTACTGAGTTTTTGCCAAATAAATCTTTGATACAACACGACTATTTTGATGTATTATGTTCATCTGTGATTATGTCGAAGT
>NZ_JBIQNW010000069.1:0-28926 GCF_047228265.1 Nostoc sp. UIC 10607
CAAAGCCCCCTAGCTTATTTCACAGCTAGGGGGTTTTGATTTCATGTATCTACCTGCTAAAACAACACACTATCACCCAATACGGTTCAGTTAAGGCTGAAACTCAGGTAAATTAAGGATTATCCCTCTTTTGTTACTTTAGGGAAAGAAAAATAGAAAGACGATTAACTAGCAATAGAGAAAGGAATGGGAAAAGCTCGAAAACCATTCATCAATTCAATTAACTTAAGGAAACAGCGTCTCATCCCAGGAATATTGAATACATCTAACCAAGGTAACAGCAAATGGTAGAAGATATAAGGCTGAACAATTAGTCTCAAGTTATTCAGGGAACTTTTCCATGTCATGCCCGTTTCCCACTCCCGATGTTGGCTAAATTCAGTAGTTGATGCATTGATGAATGAAGAGGAATCAGGACTAGAATTGGGAAGATTTTCAGATACCAGTTTCTCAGCTTCTAAGTGGAAATAAGTCGCCTGAACGCTAACTAAAAGATAAGCACTAAAAATTATCTCCCACCAGCGCTCAATGCTTTCATAGTCTGTTAGGCGAAAATCAGCCCAGCCAAGTTCATTCTTGACTTGTTTAAAGCCATATTCAATCCAGTTTCTCAAACTATAAAGTTGAGCAACATTAAGGTGAATATCGACAGATAAATTAGTCATAACGTACCAGCTTTCATCTCCTGTAGGGTCAGGAACATTACTTTTACTGATTTGGTAATATCTCAAGCGACGACGTTGACCAAAGATGATTTCTCGGAGATAACGAGTTTCTGTTTGACGATGTGAAAGCTTTTGCTCATAAGCTTTCCAGGAGTTATAACGCTTCCGGCTTCCGGCTGACATCAACACACCATGATTAGAACGAATTGCCACGATAAATTCTAGGTTTAATTTTTCTAATACTCTGATAACATCTCCACTCTCTCCATAAAGGCTATCTGCCAATACCAACTTGATTTTAAAACCCATTTCTTGTATCTGTTGAATTATTTCTACCGCTATTTGTGGTTTCGTTTTATATTTATCTCCTGATTGCAGTCGATTTTCCGGTTTAAAAATCTGAAAAATTAATGGATAAGTCATCCCATCTACTACACCATAAGCATTAACTGACACTATTCCATTCTCGGTTTTGCCTAAATTTCCTATATACTGACGAGTTACACAGTCTGTAGATTTTCCCTTTTTCTTATCTCCTGTTTCGTCAATACACAAAATTATTTGTCTTTCTCCAATAAACATTTTTGTTAGCCATAACCTCATTTCTCGCACCGCGCTATCAAACGTTGACCATCAGCATAAGTAGATTCAAGATTATACCCCCCAGTTTTACAATCTTTAAACATGGTCTCAATGCCACTCCGTAGCTTAAATGCTTTAATGGCATCTTTGAGACTATCAAGGTTAGTTAATAAAAACCAGCCAGCAGGCTCAACAACTCCACGATATTTGCGCTTGTAATATCCGGCGAGATTAAAATTAGCAAAATCTTTCTGTTTCGTTGCTTGAATACCTGTTAAAAAGAACGAGATGCCAGGAGTTAATTCCAAAGATTGTAAGCGTTGGTATGATTGGTTTTCTTGCCGAATATAAGTACCTTGTTTCTGACGCAATACAAAGTCAATGCTCTTGCTATGTAACCAATTTGCTAGTTTTATACTGTGGAACTCTCTATCTCCCAGTACCAGCATTTGATATCCCTTAAATAACTGTAATAGTGGACGAATTAATTTTTTCTGCTCTCCCAAATTGCTACATCCTTTTTTCGGTAACAATATCCAGTACACAGGTATTGCTCTTTTTTGTTCTATTAAACTAATTACAAATACATTTTGCGAACGCCATTGTGTTCTATCAATCGCAAATATCAGCCGTTTCTCTCTTGTTTTCAGACTATTTTTTACCCATCGTTTGAGCAGGGGAAACCACAGATATGGAATCGACAACTGCGGTAGCAGTAAAAATCTTTGTATACTCCGCCGGCGACTTTCAAATCTTATCGGTTGTGGAAAGACTGTTGCTAGTTTCTCAATTGTCACAGTTTTATGAAATTGCAATAGCATCAGCAATATTTCTAGCATCTTGTACTGCGCGGGTGTCAGTACATAATGAGCGCAGTTTTGGTAGAATTTAGGTAACATTATCATTTGATAGGTCTTGTTGAGAGTACCTGACCTATCTTTTTTTACCCCAAAACGGTCACACTCCTCTATTTTCTTGGCTTCAGCCGCTTTGTCACCCCTTCAGCTTTTGTACTTCAATACCTTAGCCAAAAAAAGATTATGAAGAGATAGGGCGCTCCGTAGTAGATGGCTAAGGTATTCTTAATTTAAGATTCCATCTCAGCCAATTCTAACCAGCGTTCAGTCGCTACATCGATCGCGTGCTTGAGCTTTTCCACATGATCGTAGAGTTTTTGCACTTGGCTATAATTCCCCGGTGAGACATTCGCTAGTGTTTTCTCAGTTTCCGCTTTCTCAGCCTCTAACTGGGCAATTTTACATTCCAACTGCTCAAATTCTTTTTTCTCCCAATTGGATAACCTCCGCCGCTTGGTATTCTCTACATCCTTGGGTGAAGATGCACCATTTTGGACTTCGGCATTTTTGGGTTTCTCCTTAGTGTTAGCAGCTTGTTGCTGTGCCTCTTCAGCCTTCTTATAGTCGAGATAAATCGAGTAATTACCTGGATATTGCCGGAGATTACCGCCTTCCTCAAAGGAAAAAACTGTGTCGATGGTGCGATCGAGAAAGTAGCGATCGTGAGAAACTACAATTACACACCCGACAAAATCTTCTAAATAATCCTCTAATACTGCCAATGTCTGAACATCTAAATCGTTTGTCGGTTCATCTAAAATTAAGACATTAGGCGCACTCATCAAAACCCGCAGCAGAAATAAACGGCGTTTTTCACCACCAGAAAGTTTATTAATTGGCGCATACTGTTGATTACCAGGAAACAAAAACCGCTCCAACATTTGAGAAGCAGTAATTTGAGTCCCATCGGTAATTTTAATAAATTCTCCTTCTTCTTTGATATAGTCAATCACGCGCTGATTTTCGTTTAAAGCTGTGAGCAATTCTTCAGAATGCTGGTCAAAATAACCGATGTGAACTGTAGTCCCAATTTCTGCAATACCAGAATCTGGCTTAATCTGACCAGTAATAATATCCATTAAAGTAGATTTACCTGCACCATTAGCGCCGATAATGCCGATGCGGTCTTCTGGACTAAATTCGTAGCTAAAACTATTGATGAGGGTACGCCCATCATAGGCTTTAGAAATGTTATCTAATTCAATAACTTTTTTGCCAATGCGACGACCAACTGTAGAAATATCAACTTTACCCTGAACTTGTTTAAATTCAGTATCTCGCAAAGCATGAGCGCGGTCAATTCTAGCTTTTTGCTTAGTACTTCTGGCTTTCGGACCTTTTTTGAGCCATTCCAACTCGCGCCGCAACAAGCCTTGGTGTTTACGTTGACTACTTACGGCAGATTCTTCAGCTAAAGCTTTCTTTTCGAGGTAATATGAATAGTTACCTGTATAGGTGTAAATGTCACCTCGGTCAATTTCAATGATCCGATTGGTAACGCGATCCAAAAAGTAGCGATCGTGGGTTATTAGAAAAAGTGCGCCGCGATAACGATTTAAATAACTTTGTAACCATTCTACAGAAAGAGCATCGAGATGGTTTGTCGGCTCATCCATCAGCAAAACATCTGGTTCTGCTAGCAACGCTGATGCTAAAGCAATCCGCTTGCGATAACCTCCAGATAAAGTGCCTATTTTGGCATCAAAGTCAGAAATTCCTAATTTGGTAAGGATGATTTTAGCATTAGTTTCTAGTTCCCAAGCACCACTTATATCCATCCGTTGCATCACCACAGAAAGGCGAGACATCAGTTGGCTATCATCTGGATAGTGAGCCAATTTATCTGAGAGTTCTTCATACTCACGCACTAAAGCCATGTGTTCGCCGCTATCAGCAAAAACTTGCTCTAAAACTGTGTGATTTTCATCTAAATCTGGCTGCTGGGGTAAGTAGATTATTTTAGAACCGGAGTTGATTAAAATTTGACCACTATCAATCGATTCTAACCCGGCGATCATTTTTAATAGGGTTGATTTTCCTGAACCATTCGTACCAATTAAGCCAACTTTGTCAGTAGCATCGAGGCTAAAGCTAGCATCTTTTAAAATCTCTTTGATGCCAAAGTCTTTTGTGACTGATTGTAGTGTAATAATACTCATAATATTTAGTAATTTTTCATTGCTCATTAGTTAGTAGGTAAGGCGCAGACCCTACCTACATTTGCCGAATTCTATACAAATAAATCCAAGGGAAGATGCCCATACATTTCGTTGATTCCCTCTTCGTCATAAGACTGACAAGATACTAATACACCACGATGATGTCCATCATAAGAATCGAGATAACACAAGCCATTTTTGCCATTTAATTTGATATAAACTGGGCCTTCAGGTGTAGACAAATTATGTGGTGGTTCATAACCTAAAGCCAGAGAATATGTCTTCATAGCCAGTATTCCTTCTTCTGCTGTATCGGCACAAATTCCTAAGATTTGATAATCAGCAAGTTTGGTGAGCAAAATTAAGGCATTACGAATGACTACTTTTTCTGATGGATTAAGGATGGGAGCAATGTCTAGACAGTTGAATTTATTCAGTAATTTTTTCGCTTCTTCAGCGGTGAGATTCTGATGATTGGGGATTGACATAAACTTCGATTATTATCTTCTTGGTTTTCTGTTGTGTTTGAGTTGGGACTAGCCCAACTAACTAAGTATTATTTACACAAATCAAGGTTGATTTTGAACATTTCCAAGGTTGAACATGAAGGGGATGCCGCTTTTTGAGTCACCACCCATAACGAGAACTTTGGGCATCTGAGCGCCGCCAGTCCTCCAAGCTTCAATTGCTTCTTTTTGCAGAACTAACTGTCCTCCTTGGGCTTTGAGTGTCTCTGCTAAGAGTCTTTGAGCTTCTGCCCTACCTTTGGCGCGATTAACGTCTGCTTGTGCTTCTTGTTCTGCTTCCCGTGCTACATAAACGGCTCTTTGCGCCCGTTGTTCAGCAATTTGTTTTTCTTCCACTGCTCTGGCAAATTCTGGTGAGAATGCTAAATCAACTACGCTAGTATCTAACACAATTATCCCATATTTGTCTAAGCGATCGCCTAACGCTTGATCAAAGTCTTCTTTCAATTCACTTCTTTTGGTAATTGCTTCTTCTACTGTTCTTCTAGCTGCTGCAATTTTAAATGCTTCTTGGGTCTGGGGTGCAATTATTTTTGATACAATATTTTCTAAAGTTCCTTGTTTCCTTCTAACTTCAACTACCTTTACAGGATCGAGGCGAAAGTTGATCGCAAATCTCGCAGATAAATTTTGCAAATCCTTAGTAGAACTCTCCGCTGGCACTTCAAACTTTTGCACAGTCAAATCATACACATCTATCACTGAGATAAAAGGCGGTTTCACGTGAATTCCTTCCAATAAAGCGCCATCTCTGGCTTTACCCAAGATGCTGATCACTCCTGCTTGTCCTGGGTTAATAATGATAAAAGAATTTAGCCCGAGAATCACTAGTATTGCTAACACAATTCCGAAAACTGTGGTTTGCCAATTTCCCAATTCCTGATTTTTCAAATTCCTCTCTCCGTGTGAGTGCTGAGTTACCGAAGTTCAGATGTCTGACGACAAGCCGCTCCGATTTCTCGCTGAGTGGTAAGTCCTGAGTAAAATAGTACGGTTAAATCTGAGAGTAGCAAATAGTCAAAACTTTTGCTTTGAATTGAGTAAACTCAGTTTCTAGTTTAAGTTTCACTCTAGTAACTGTTTAGAGATTTTAAAACCCCTACGCTCAGTGTAAAGGATTAGTCATCAGTCATTAGCTATTTGAAGATGGGGGATAAAGTAGTAATCAATAACTCGGTAAATTCCTACGCCGTTTTTGACAATAGATAAAATCCCTCTTCTCAGTAAATAGCTTCAAGGAATCTGACAACAGCAATAAGATTTTGTTTAGTATCAACCGTTCCCAGCGCGTTGAGTTTACGTGAGGTACACCCGTAGGGGCACGGCAGTGCCCATTGGTGTCAACTTAAGCAAAAAGCCTTTTCAAATCTCGTTTCCAGCAAGAGGCTGGAAATGCAACTCAAAAGCGGCTCTGCCGCCAGGACGGCATTCCCAGTCGGAGACTGGGAACGAGACAAGAGTCAATCTCTAAAAGCTTGTTAGAGACTGGCTTTTACGTTAAGTTGACACCAATAGGCAGTGCCGTGCCCCTACACCTAGCAATATAATGTTGTACCGCTTTCATTTTGCGATCGCGCCAACTAACTCTTCAAACAGCAGGTTAGCCACCTTCAAGAGATCGAGAAGTTTTCTCTAATCTATTTACCCTTAGACAGATGCTGGAGTTTTTACGTCAAACCATAGGAGTAGTCTGTGAAGTGTATCTGACGTAGGACTGGCTTGGGTTGCTTCTAGGCGATTAATTCATAAGTTTATTTTATAAGCCATCAAAAGCAATCAACTTTTTGGGCTATCGAGAAACTGTATTATAAACAACTATTTTTGGCGTAGGCGTAGTCCAACCTAGGTATCGCAAAACTTTTCGGTCTACTGAATTTAGGTTACTTAGCAGTCGGGAAGGTAAAATCAGGTTTGAAGCGATGATTACATGATTTATCTGTTTCAGCATGAACAAAAAATGGGCCGTCAAGCGAATCACTATAAACTTGGCATCAAATGAAGCTAAGAACCTTGAAAAGTATTGTGAACAGACAGGCAGACCAGCAACGGATGTGATTCGAGAACTCATTCGAGCCTTGCCACCGACGAAATAAAAGTGGATTGGCGAACTATTTAACCTTGGTTCGTTCTCAAGTTATAAGCATTAGAGTTTGGTTTAATTGGAGGTGTTAAATTAACGATTGATAATTTTTTGTGAGGATTGAGAAGGATGTAAATATTGAGTGAAGGCGTGCTATGCCCGCCGTAAACGAGCGCAGCACGCCGAAATAAGATGGACGTGATAACTATTATTGAGTTGCACAATGACGAGTGAGAGACTGTTTCTCCGATTCGGCGGCTATCCTTATTCTGTCGCAACTTCTGTCAGAGAATAATTTCTAACTCTTGTTTTTAGTATTTTTGCAACAAACAACAGTATTGAAATAGCAAATATCCAGTCGTGAGGGTCTAATCTATGATTACCGCTCTTGATTTACTCTTTTCAGAGTAAAACTGCAAAATCTTTTACTTTAGTCATAACTCTTCTGGACTGGGACTTTGCCAACTGGGCGTGAAAAATCAGGTCAAGGCAAGGTTTGAATGAGTTCCCGAATCACATCTATTGCTGGCCTACCTGTCTGTTCACAATACTTTTCAAGGTTCTGAGCTTCATCTGATGTCAAGTTTAAGGTGATTCGCTTAAGCGCCTTTTTCTTGCTGGAGGTTGCCAAACGGGGAAATTTAAGTGCAGCAGTTTTATTCATTGATTGATAGGCTAGATATATACAAACTTTCTTTATCAAGTTTGCCAATTCAGAAACGTATTTACCAGTGAAAATCGAGATTTTGAGATTGAACTTAAGCTTTACGCCCGAAATGTGTTACTGAAAGTTAAAGGTATTAAATAACTAAAGCCACACGTAATTAATCAGCCATTACGTGTGGTGCAAGAAGCTTTCGGCTGAAGAGCTTATGTCAGCAATACCCCACAGACCAGATTTTCTGTTTTGGGCATACATCTCTTTGAAATCCTCTACAACATGAGATTATTCGTTTGTGATAGCTATCACCTCATATCTATAGCAATCTAGTAGATAATTCCTTTTAGTTAAAGGCGGATTACCCAAACGTGAGTTAATACATGACTTTACAGAATTGGAGACGCAAGCGTGGCGTTGCACTTACTACCAAGGGTTTACAAAAAATTCAGCAAGCAAAGCATCAATCAGAAGCAAAGGAAAATTTTGGAAACAGGTACACTCTTGAAGAAATGAGTGCCCGCTCTGGGTTATATTCCGCTACCATCTCGAAAGTCTTGAATCGGGAAGGAGGAGTTGATAAACAGACTCTTGAAAAGCTATTTTTAGCTTTTCATCTAAAAATAGATAAAAGTGACTATTCAAGCTCAAATACTCGTCTAGATTTGGGAGAAGCTATCTTTAACTCAGTTTTTTATGGGCGTACAGAAGAACTTGCCACGCTAGAGCAATGGATTCTCCATGAGCACTGCCGATTGGTCACGTTATTGGGGATAGGAGGCATTGGGAAAACAACACTGTCTGTAAAGTTTGCTCAACAGATTCAGGACAACTTTGAGTATGTGATCTGGCGATCGCTACGAGAAGCTCCACCTGTTAAAATTATTCTAAGTAACCTGATCCAATTTTTATCTGACGAACAGGAAACAGAAGGTAACTTATCAGAAAGCTTTAGTGAGAGGGTATCGCGACTACTCTATTATTTGCAAAATCATCGCTGTTTGGTGATCCTTGATAATGCAGAGTCAATTCTCCGTAGTGGTAGCCGTGCCGGACTTTATCGAGAAGGATATGAGGAATATGGTGAGCTTTTAAGACGGGTAGGAGAAGCAACTCACCAAAGCTGCTTAGTGCTGACTAGTCGTGAAAAACCGAAAGAAGTGGCATTACTTGAAGGAGAAGCACTACCTGTTCGCTCATTACTAGTGAGTGGCTTGAAGGTGGGGGAAGGGCAAGAAATCTTAAAACTCAAAGGGCTATCGGCGGCAGAAGATGAATGGAAAGTAATGATTGAACGCTATGGAGGCAATCCATTAGCCTTGAAGATAGTTGCCACGACCATTCAAGATGTTTTTGATGGTAATGTGACTGGATTTTTGCAACAAGACACAGCTGTTTTTGGAGATATTCGCGATATTTTAGAGCAGCAGTTTGAGCGCTTGTCAGATTTAGAAAAGAATATAATGTACTGGCTAGCAATTAATCGTGAGTCGATTACCCTCTCAGAATTGCGAGACGATATTATATCACCAGTACCTCAAGCTAAATTACTAGAGGCTGTAGAATCTTTAGGAAGGCGATCACTAATCGAGAAGGCTACGCCTACGCTCATTGAAAAAACTGGATCACTTTTTACTCTCCAGCCTGTAGTTATGGAGTATGTGACTAGTAGCTTGATAGAAAATGTCTGTGAAGAGATTGTCACTCAGAATATTGATTTATTTAGATGTCATGCTCTCATGAAGGCGACAGGTAAAGACTATATTAAAGACACTCAGCTTCGTCTCATAATCAAATCAGTTATAGATGGATTGCTTAATGTTTTAAGAAGTAAAAGAAACATTGAAAATAAATTAACTCAACTTTTAGTAAAACTCCGAGAAACATCGCCGTTAGAATCAGGGTATACGGCTGGAAATATTCTGAATTTGCTTTCTAATTTAGAAACAGATTTAAGTGGCTATGATTTTTCTTATCTGACTGTTTGGCAAGCAGATATGCGTAATATGAATTTGCACAATGCAAATTTTGCTCATGCCGATCTCGCTAAGTGTGTTTTTGCGGAAACCCTCGGTGGTATTTTTTCGGTAGCCTTTAGCCCCAATGGCAAACTTCTAGCTACAGGCGATACTAATAATGAGATTCGCCTGTACCAGGTTGTAGATGGACAACAGATGCTCACTTGCAGGGGTCACGCTGGTTGGGTTCGATCAGTTACCTTCAGTCCTAATGGAGATATTATGGCTAGCGGTAGTGACGATCAAACAGTGAGGCTATGGAATGTTAGCACTGGTCAGTGTGTTGCAAATTTGCAAGGGCATAGCAGTGGTATCCAGTCTATCGCCTTCAGTACTAATGGTCACATGCTGGCGAGTAGCAGTGAGGATAAAACTGTAAAGTTTTGGGATATCGATACTGGCCTGTGTTTTAAGACTTTATCGGTAGATGATTATAGTGTATGGTCAATCGCCTTCAGCCCCGATGGTCATACAGTGGTAACTGGAAACGACAATCATACCCTTAATCTATGGGATATCAACACTAGTCGATGTATTAAAATATTTGAGGGACATACCAATCGAGTACATTCCGTTACCTTCAGTGCAGATGGTCGCATTTTGGCTAGCGCTAGTCATGATCACACAGTGAAGCTATGGAATGTTGACACAGGACAATGCTATTTAACACTACAAGGTCATACTGACTCAGTACATTCTGTTACCTTCAGTTTGGATGGACATATTATTGCTAGCGGTAGTGATGATCAAACGGTGAAAGTCTGGGATGTTGCTACAGGTAAATGTATTAGAACTTTGAGAGGACACAGCAGCCGAATATGGACAGTTGCACTAAGTTCCGACAAAGACAGCTACATTCTGGCTAGTGGCGGTGATGACCAAAAAGTTATGCTGTGGGATGTGAGTACTGGTCGTTGTATTAGGATTTTTCAAGGTTATTGTGATGGAGTTTGGTCTGTCGCCTTCAGCCCAAACGGTTACATGTTGGCTAGTAGTGGGTCTAACAAAATTGTAAGGCTTTGGGATGCTAGCATTGGTACGTGTCTTCAAACCTTGCGGGGACACAATAATCGGGTTACATCAGTTTCTCTTAGCCCAGATGGTCGCATTTTAGCTAGTGGCAGTGAAGACCAAACGATAAAATTGTGGAATGTCAACACTGGTCAATGTTTCACAACCTTAAATGGGCACAGTAACCGTATATTAGCTGTTACCTTCAGCCCAAATGGTCTGATTCTAGCAAGTAGCAGCGACGATCGCACAATAAAGCTATGGGATAGCAGTACAGGTCAATGCATTAATACCTTTAATAGACAAAGCCATCGGGTCTGGTCTATCGCTTTCAGCCCAGACGGTCAGATACTAGCTAGTGGTTGTCATGACCAAACAGTGAAATTGTGGGATGTCAACACTGGTCGATGCCTTGAATCGCTTCAAGGACATACTGATTGGCTGTGGTCAGTTAGCTTTAGTCCTGATGGGCAGCTTTTAGCGAGTGGCAGTAGCGATCAAACGGTGAAGTTATGGGATGCGAGAACAGGTAAACACCTTAGAACTTTACAAGGTCATACCAGTTCTGTCTACTCAGTCAGCTTTAGTGCGGATGGAAACCTTCTAGCGAGTGGGAGTGGGGATCAAATGGTGAAGTTATGGGATGTCAGTAGTGGACAATGCCTCAAAACATTGTCAGGACATACCAAGTGGGTTTGGTCACTTGCCTTCAGTGCCCATGATCAAACCCTGGCTAGTAGTAGTCAAGATGATACAATTAGAATATGGGATGTGAAGACTGGAGAGTGTCTAAAAATTTTGAGGAATGATAGACCCTATCAAGGCATGAACGTCACTGGCATTACAGGTATAACGGAGGCTCAGAGAGCATCTCTGAAAGCTTTAGGAGCAGTTATTCATGGAGAAGGCAATCCTACAGTTTTCAGATGAAAAACCTGGATTATCATAAAAAACTAAATCACTTTTTTCAAGACTTAGCTTTTTGATACACTCAAGAACTTGTCTCCATTCTTCTGAAATTTATATGATGCTTGTCTAATTTCTACTTCATATCCCTGCTTGATCAATTGGTTTATGACTGTCAGCAAAAATGGAGATAGCTTGCCAGAGGTATCTAGCAGCGGAAAAATGCGTGTCTCTATAGCAACTCGACACATTTCTGCAATAGAAGCGAGATGGAACTCTTCAGATAGGTGTTCAGAATAGATGAATAAAAAATGAGAACATAAGGCTAAATCAAATTTTCGATCAGCAAATGGTAAAGTAGGTAGCTCACCTGTAACATAACGTTTCTCCTGAATTCCTAAAGAAAAGTCTTCAATGAATTCCTGCATTGCGGATATTCTAATCTTTAGTAACTGGCTTGGCGATTGAATATCCTGCCAAACAAAATTATCTGGATTTCCTTGCACCGCACTCATGACTTCACGGCTAGCTTCTTGGATGTGTCGAGCAATCTCAGTTTTACTTAATTTGTAGATGGGATCGCAAGAGACAACATTGCCTCCTCTACGGGTTATCTCAACATTAAAGCTTGCAGGGCCACCTGCACAGTCAATAATTTTCAGTTTGTTATCTTCAAGAGTTAAACCAAACATCTTGGTGTATTCTTCAGCAGAACGTCCCCATATAAGGATTTTCTCAAACTTAATCACCATAACTTTTATTCCAAGAGTTACATTATTAATTCAGGACTCTGGACTTACCCTATGAATAACTTCAAAAACAGGTATAAGTACAATTTTTGCCCTAACTTGACGCTTATTTTTGTATCTCTCAACCGCGCATCCAACTGCACCTAAAACACCAAGCGCCAACATTCCTAATACAGCAGAAGGTTCGGATACAGGTACTGGCTTCACGGCTGAAAAAGCTAATTCTCCAATTAGTTTGTGAACGGAGGTTGTGGGGTGGATTTGGTCCCAAAATAAAAACTTATCTGGTTCACAAGCAACTGGCTGCTTGGGAACATTAATGGGCACTACCGATAAGTCTCCAACACAAGATTCGGTAACATTTGTAAAACCGAATTCTTCTGGAGCAGCGATGATTGTATTGAATAGAGAATTAACATCAAGAGGAATGAGATTAATATCAGGGCTGAGTTGCTGGCTCAAAAAGTTGAGATTTGCAGTCAAACTGGAGTTGTGTGCACTCGTAAAAGTGCTCAGTAAGCTGGAATCTTGATTATTGCCGCCTGTAACTGGAAACTTTCCTAAATCTGGTAAGTTAACCACCAGAAAGTTTTTAGCACCAACAGCAGCAAGCGACGTTACTGATACTGATAAATTGTTGACTGCTTGGGTAGGATTGGGAATGTCACCAAAAAAGTAATCTAAATAATCATTCGTACCAGCCCAGATGACGTAGAGAGCGTTCGGGTTTGCAGAAGGATTTGTTGATGTAAAGCTATTAATCTGTTGCTGCAATCCTGGTAAACTAGCAATGCCGATATTCTTAGACCCTGTGGTTGCGCCACCATAGGCAAAGTTGGTGTTTAGATTCAAGTTTAATCCTAAATTGGAGGCGAGATATTCCACCCAAATTGGGCCATTGGAAAAACGTCCATTAAAGTAAGTTGGACTTGAAGGAATGATTCCACCTGTGGCATTGAATACATTGCCTGTATCAGAGAGGCTATCACCAAACACATAAATCTCGTCATTATTCTGTGCTAAAACTTTGAGCGGAAATATGAGAGATAAAATAAAAATTTCGGTCGCAAGAATTTGTTTCTTCACAGGCAACTACTCAGATAAATATTAATTCTTGGTAAACAACCTTAACAAGAAGGAGCTTTGGTTCTGTCTTTAGAACTTGTCACTGCCAAGTCAGATTCTATTTTATGGATAGGAGCAGAACCTAGCGCTACTTTGCCCCAACGCATCACACTCGCAGAGGCAGCACCTGCTGCACCAAATCCATAAACAAGAACTAAGTCATTTTCGCTAATTTTTCCTAACTGTGCAGCATGGTACATATTAACTATAGTAAGTACTGGCCCAATGTTTGCATATTGTGGATAGAGGTCAATTGTACGTTCTGGATTAATACCCAGTACGCGCGTACAAAAGCGTGCGAACCAAGCCGTAGGTGTGTTGAAAATAAAAAAGTCTATTTGTTCAAGGGTCACACCTGCTGCATGAATAGCACCTTCACAACAAGTGCGGAGAAACCCTACAGCCGTTTCGCGAGTTAATCTGTTTGCATCCTTGCTGACCTGCATATGAACCTGCAAGTTGCCCTGTATATCCTTGGCGATCGCAGGGTAAACTAGATCGGACAGGGCACCAGCATGAATAGTCTTAATACCAAGAATACCCTGATGTGATTCAAGTTTACTTACCACAAAAGCTCCAGCACCATCGCTAAGAAACCATGAGGCAGTATCATCTTCGGGGACAAAGTGAGAGTAAGAGCATGAGATAACTACTAGTACGTTGTGATACTGTTCTGCCGAAACCAAAGCATAAGCAGTCTGCAACGCAATTAAAGTGCTACCACAGCTTGCATCGATATTCCAAGCTGCACCCTGCAAACCTAGCTCACGCGCCAGAAAGGCAGCATCACCAAATCCGATTTGTTCAGGCCAGATCGAGGCAACAAGCATCAGATCGACATTTTCCAGAGAAAGATTTGCAGCCGCAAGGGTATCTTTTACCGCACGGCACTGTAGCATTAGTGGTGACTCATTTGGACTTAGCACCCACCGTTCGACAGTCCCCCGAAAGGGATCTGATAGATAAGGCACCATCTCCAAGTCAAACTCACTCTTGGGGGTGGAGCCATCAAGAGTGAACCACCTTCCTAAACTTTTTTGCTCTGCTTGAGCAACCAATTCCGGGTATTTTTCTCTGTAGTAATCGTTGTTACGTTTAATGCTAGGTAAGCTTACAGCGAGTGAGCGAATACCTACTGCATGTTGTGCCATAAAAACTTCTTTTATATACTAGGTTAGTAGTAATCATTTCTACTACTCTGGGTAATCAAATTCTGAATACGACTTTCAATTGGTGCAGGCTGAGTAGGGTCAATGACTACATCAACCACGAATGGAGCGATCGCTGCCATTGCTTTCTCTAGAGCCGCCTCGATGTCAGGCTCTCTCTCGACACGGATACCATCAGCTCCCATCCCGCAAGCAATCTTAACAAAGTCGGTTTGGGGAATATTTGCATCTACACCCTGGAAGCCCAACATTCCCATCCCTCGATCGCACATGTTGTAGCGTCCGTCATTAAGTACTATCCAGACAACTGGAATCTGGTACTTCACAGCTGTGCTGATCTCGTTATTCATTAGCATGGCACCGTCACCAACAATGGCGATCGCCTTACCACGACGAGCTAGTGCCGCACCGACAACGCCAGTGGTGATATGCCCCATAGACGCGAAACCGCTACAGTTTCGGTAACGATGTGGCTTGGCAAACCGCAGCATGTAATTTGCCCAAGCAGACGAACTGCTTGACTCGGCCATCACCAATACATCACTTCCCTCAACAATCAGTCTTTGGATAGTATCCATAAGCACTACGGGACGTACTTTCCCGTATGTACGTAGATTGATTATACTGTGTTCAGGTCTAGATAGTATCGGTTTTGTCAATTGAACAGGATGCTGCGAAAAGTGTTTCAACAGACCCTTCACAAACACTTTGATGTCAGATGGAATCGCAAAGGTCTCAGCAGATGGATATGCAGTTCCTGGTATCTCTGGGTCGATGTCAACATGCAAAAAGCCCCGCAAAGGTACCATTACAGGGAGCAAGAGTGATGTGCGTTCGCCTAAGCGTGTTCCCAGAACTAAGGTGCGTAAGGGTCGATACTCCTGCATGTACCTAAAAACAGACTCATGCCCACCGAACCCGGTAACACCTACAAACTGAGGATGATCTTCAGGAAAAATACCTTTAGCCCGTGGTGAACACATTACAGCAGCCCCTGTCTTTTCAGCAAGCTGGCAAATCTCGTTTGCAGCACCTCGTGCCCCGAAACCAACCCAAATGGCAAACGGCCCCTCAGACATTAGCTGGACACATTTTGTAATTGTTTCCTCAGTTGCTGTTGCCACACCATTAGACAGAGTTACTCGTGGCAACGAAGTTTTTAGTGAACTTGTCTGGATATTTGTTGGAATACTTATATGAGCTACAAATCCTCCTGGTTGTCCTAGTCCAAGGGCAAGCCTTCGAGAAACCTCTGTGAGTTCATCACTAGATTCGACAGTGGTTGCATAATGGAATATTTGCCCTGAAGTAAAAATCCCGGCGCTAGGCATAGTGTAAGTGCTAGTTTCTTGGCAAGCCCAACGCCCCCTCTGTGGTGCTGAGGTTGAAGCTGACACGAGGATCACCTTAGCTCCCTCCCAACGGGCAGCTAATAACCCAGTTAAAGCGTTGGTGATTCCCGGTCCTGTAGTAGTGAATACCACAACCGGGCGATCGCTAGCAAAGTGGGCCTCAATGGCTGCAAAAGCTGCTCCAGCTTCGTGGCGAAAGTGCAGCACCTGGATGGGACTTTGATGTAACGCTGCCCACACGGGGGCGATCGCGCCTCCCGAAACACCAAAGGCATATTGCACTCCCATGTCTTTCAGGATTTTTACCACTGCCTCTGCTACCGAAAAAGTTACGGATGGCTTGATGTCAAATAGCTGTTTATTTGAATTTAATTGTTCAGTGGTATTCGCTTGTGTATCCTGAAATTTAACATCCATAGAAAATATATTTAGGAATAATTTCCTCTGTGGGATAATATTATCCCACACCCAAAGTAGCTCAGTGCAAATATTTGTCGTTTAAATCATGCAGCAAGCAGCCATGCTGAAGGTAAGAGGCAAGAGGTTTTTAGCCCACTTCATCTTTATTTAAGATAGTTTAGTTTTGTTGTGCCAATCTACTTGCTTATCTTCACACAGTTTGGTCTTTTCTTGCTTACCAACTTAAACTCTGCTTTGATATCAAATAAATGTTAAGAGAGTTTAAGAGGAGCAAATGTGGCGATGCCTGCTGCGGGCTGCGCCAACCAGATGGGTTCACCCGTCTTTTGGTTTGTGAAAACTGAACACTACTAATCAAGCTCTGGAGTATAAAAAGGTGGTTGACTTAAATCAGTACAGGGCTTTAACTTTCGATTGTTACGGAACCCTGATTGATTGGGAAAACGGGATCTTAGGGGTGCTCAAGCCACTTCTGCTGGCACACAACGTTAATCTCGATGAAAATCAAATTCTGGCACTTTTTGCTGAATTTGAAGCAGAAATGGAAAAAGGAGAATATATCAAATACCGAGAAGTTTTGAAGAGGGTAGTCCAGAAATTTGGTGAAAGATTTGACTTTGAGCCAACTGCTGACGAACTAAAGTCACTGGCTGAATCGATTCAGCATTGGCTGCCTTTCTCCGATACAGTTGAGGCACTTAAAACTCTCAAGCAAAATTTTAAGCTGGTAATTATCTCAAATGTAGATGACGATCTCTTTGCTTTCTCGGCAAAGTACTTAGAGGTGGAATTTGACCAAATAATAACAGCAGAACAGGCAAGAAGCTACAAACCCTCCTTAAACAACTTCAGACTGGCTCTTGAGAAAATTAATTTGCCGCTAGAGCAGATATTACACGTTGCTGCTAGTCTATATCATGATATCGTTACAGCCAAATCTCTGGGATTATCAACAGTCTGGGTAAATCGTCGAGCAGACCAAAAAGGATTATTAACCACAGTATCAGCAGTAAGTCAACCCGACTTAGAAGTGCCTGATTTAAAGACTCTCACTGCTTTGAGTTCACTGAAACAATACTGATCAATAAGTGTTGAGTGCCCAGCACTGTTTCAATGAGGTTCTGTTGTTACAAAACGAAACAGGGATTGCAACATAGATTGATTCTGCCTTACTCTGGAAAAACTACTACACCAGTTTGAGACCACATTAGCCCTTCTTTATGAGGGCAAAGTGCAAGGGACGGGTGACGCTCGTATCAACGCTCTGCTTCTGTCTCTCCAGATCAGTGCCCTGCCGATAATACTTGTTCAATAAAACACTTTGATAGCCTAAAACGATGAAAGCATCTGCTAATTTCGACTTTGAAGACGAGAAATTCAATGCACCGCCTTCTCAAGTCATCCCTTGGTGTCAGATGATTAATCCTCGGTATGGCACAGATGGTATACAATCTCACGGTTTGGCGATTAAGCTAGATAATGCTCATGCTGTTGGCTTTGTGCCAGATGATAATTGGCAGCAAGTGGAGCATGAATTTAGCTCTGGAGTCGAAACAGTCTTTATTAGCACTACTCCACACTTGGTTTTAGTGCGTCGGGGACCATTGTCTGTCAAAGACCGAGAAAGTGGTCTAAAGCTAGGTACGCTCAAAGATAATTATGATGCTTTTTTAGCCGACAAACTTAAATTTAAAACCTTTACTCGCTATCTAATTTTTATAGTGGGTGAGAATAAAAAGTTTTTACATGAATCACCACTACAACTAACACTTAATGGTGCCGCCGGAGCAAGTTTCAGCAAAACCTACTGTGAATATCAACAAGGTAAAGTAGTTAGTGGATTCGTTGCTGAACTAGAAAAGGCTTATGCTGTCTATCGCAAACAACCTTTGACACCAAAAGGCCCATTGTTTCATGCTCATGGGATTTTTTGCCCCATAATTGAGTGTGAAGAAAGAGGTATTGAACCAAATACAGTTCTGGTAGCTTCAACTGTAGACTACAAACATCCGACGGTAGGGACTTTAACACAATACTTAATTGCTTCGGATTCACTTGAGTCTGCAATGATTTGCAAGACTTTTGAAGAATACAAAGATTTTGGGAAGGAACCCGTAAAATCAGAAATGCCTAAATTAGCAATGGCAGGGGTTTCCAAGTCTTACGTTTATGCTGATGAAGATGATTTTGCTTATCCGCCCTATTAGGTGGGAGTAGGGATTAGCAGCTGCCAACAGCTTAATACTATACTGCACCGGAACGTACCAAAATGGTTGGTTGAGTTGCAAAGGTTATCTACGTCAGGTAAGCGCTAACATATATGTGATTTTGTCTAGCACATTATTTGCTATTCTTGCGCTTATGAGTTGATGCACACCTTGGATATTGCATAGCGATCGCTTGGGACGACCAGAATTTTATATTTATTGGGGTGCTTCTTAACTAAGAACCCATAAAATTGAACTAGGTCTATCACAAGAATGTGAGCAATTCTGCTATGAAAACCCTGGCTAAATGGTCTGTAGACGACTATCATCGCATGGTTGAGGCGGGCATTCTGCGTGGTCGTCATCTGGAATTGCTAGCAGGTGAAATTGTTGAGATGAGTCCAGAAACCCCAATTCATTACACCACAGCAAAACGAGGTGCAAAGTATTTAGAAGAGTTGCTCTTAGGTAAAGCTGATGTTCGTTTCAATGGGCCTATTACACTATCCGACTCGGAACCCGAACCTGATATTGCAATTGTTCGACTTCCAGAATCATCCTACAACGATCGCCATCCTGCTCCTAAAGATATCTTCTGGATTGTAGAGGTTGCCAAGACAAGCTTAAACAAAGACTTGGAGATCAAGGCTGTGATTTATGCGACGGCTGAGATTCAAGAATATTGGGTTTTAAGTTTATCGGCTAAACAGATGATTGTGTTCAGAAACCCGCAAAATGGTAAGTATGTTGAAGAATATACTATTAAGCAAGGAACGATTACACCGTTAGCATTTGCAGATGTTTCAGTATCCGTTCAAAGACTTTTGCCATAGGGTGGCGTTGCTGAATCGAGTGATGAATAGATGTATATAGGTACAGTTCTTCCGATATGCAACGCCAATTTTTTTACTATCTGAGAACCTTAGCTGTAAGTTTAAGTTATCGTGTTCTGATAGCCCTCTCGGTTAACTTCTGACTTTTAACTCCTGCCCAAACGGTGAGCGGTTGTCCAACTTGCTTGTACAGTAAACTTTCTAGAATCACACCATTATTATTAGCGGTAAGAGTTTTATTCGGCTGACGTAGAGACTCATAAAAGCCGTTGTACCAGCCATCTTTAGATTTAAGGTTAGCTTGGACAAAATCAAATAACTGGCTGGTGTAAGTAGTATTGTAAAGCACATGCCAGCCGATCGCAGCTTTGGCACTGAGAAATCGTAAATCGTTGTGCTGTTGTCGGGTATCTGTAATGGTTGCCCAAGGTTTCCCGTTGACAAACAGACTACTGTAAACGAAGTAAGGAGAGCGATCTAAGTTGTCTTCGGTGACGGCAGTTAATTGTTTGGTTGCTTGGTAACGCGATGCTTGAGCAGCTAAAATCCGATCAGCATAAGCTTTAGGCAAAGCTTGAAACCCAGTTTCGATGCCATCTAAAATATAGGGTTCGCTAAGAACGTAGTTATTAGCTCCAGAGTTTTTATAGTCGCGGAGATCGTAAGGAATTCCTTCTCCGTAAAGATCAACAAACGCAGCATGGGACTGATAATCCAAAGCTTTATTAACATCCAAGCCCCAAAGCTTTAAACCGTATGCAGCATAATTCTCATAGCCCAAGCGACCTTCTTGGTTATACTGTTCTCTACCTTTGATAACAGCAGTACCGTACATTTGTCCCCTTCTGGTGAGACGCTTGACTTGCCAATGCTTCCAAACCGCTTCTGTTTCTAGTCGCATCTCTGGATACTTTGCCCCGACAATCTTCAACCAGATTGCCATCCGTCCTAAATCGATGGCTGACCAACCAATTTCTTCGCGTTTTTCTAGTTGACCATAATTAACGGGTACGAGGGTTTTTGCATTGTAGACTTTGTTGGGTAGTTCCCCTTTGTATAAAGGCATAGATGCCAGTGTCTTCAACATTTTGGTCATTTTGGCATCAAATTCAGCCACAGGCACGATATTGAGTTCTCTAGCACTGACCAAAGCTGCGATCGCTGCTGTCTGATCCCACATACTGACAGAAGCAAAGCCATCAACAGAATTGACCAAGCCAGTTTCATCGTTCCAGTTACGCTGGAAGTATGACCAAGCCTGACGGGCAGTTGTCGTTTCCTCTGGGGTCAGTTTTCCAACTCCAGGAGCAACATAGGGAATTATCGCTACTGTTAATTGGTTTTTAGGAATGGGTTGACCTGGCAAAACTACAGATTTCGCATCAAGGCTAGCAACTATTTCAGCTTCTTGAGCAGAAGAGAGGGGATTTTGGGGTTTCTCCGGTTGTACCAATGGGCGTGAAGCAGTTTCGGATGTTGATATTTCAGGTTTTTCTATAGAAGTCTTGGAAAATTGCTTAGACCAACTAGTTAAAATTGCGATCGCTATTACAGCAGTAACTACTCCTCCGACAGAAGCTAGTATGGACAAGCTCTTAGGTGGCGGTTGAAAATCAGAACTCATACTGATTAAAGCCTTATTTTGTAAGTCAGTGTTGTTTGCGTAGTTTCACCAAATACATTCTTCCCAACTTTCAAATCTAACTAACACCCAGAAGTCCACCTGACTACTACAATAAAATAGTCACGCACCCGATCTCTGGAGTTCTAGCAGTGGGCTTATTTGATGATTTGAGTCGGTTTTTAGAAAACCGTTTAGAAGAATTCTTGCGTAACAATCCACATTTGGAGTTAGAGGCGCTGCTAGAACAGCTGCGTGAGCAAGAGGAAGGCACATTAAAGCTGATCGCAGATTTACAAGTACAAGAGAAGCGATCACAAGAAGAAATTCTGTCCACCGCTCAAGAAATTCAGCGTTGGCATATCCGTGTTCAAAAAGCCAAAAACGCTGGTAGAGAAGATTTGGCGGCTGCGGCGGGTGAGCGAGAAGCAGCCCTGTTGCGCGAAGGAAATCAACGTTGGGGACATATGCAAGGGCTGAAAGAACGCATTAACCAATCTCAGGAACTACTGCGAAAAATTCAGCAGCGACGACAGGAAGTGCAAGCTAAAGCCGCTGAGGCACAGACAGCCCGTGCTAAAGCGCAAACTCAGCAGCGTTTTGAAACCAGTGGGTGGTCGAATCAAACTAGCAGTTATTCTAGTGGGTTTGATGACTTAGAAGAGAAGTTCCGTAGCTGGGAAACTCAGGATGAGCTAGAACAAATGAAGCGCAATTTGGGTAAATAATCGCAAAGGTTAAATTGTAAAGGATGAAAGTTAAATAATAATTTTCATCCTTCACACTTCTTATTTTATTTAATATCTGTATTGCTAATAACAAATTTTGTTATTTATTTAGTATTAAAAATTTTAGATATTCATACTTAGTATAATCATCAAGCAAGTCAATTCTAGAAATTGTATTTAATTTACTAATCAGGATTTGCTTTTCTGATAAAGTTTAGTAAATACAAGTTTTACCTCTTCTTTGTACTACTATCACATCGTAAAAATACCTAATTGTTTTGAGTAACCGCCAAGGAGGAGAGAATCTAGTAAATCTTGTAGTCAGAAAAGAGAAAGTGGAGTTAAAAACACTTTTTTATTCGATATTTTGTGTTGTTGCCACAGTATTTCCCAGATATTCTCATTGAAAACTGAGGCATAGGAAATAATATGTTTTTAGACATCTTAGCTAGCCTGCAACGGTTATTTGTGGGTTATATTCCAGCCGCTGTATTGGGTAGTTTCATTGGTTATTTAATAGGTATGAATAGCATGATTTATCAGCTATTTAGGCTGATATTTCAGATACCACATAGTATCCCTCCTATAGCTTTGTTACCTATTGCCCTAATAGC
The DNA here is from genome assembly GCF_047228265.1 of Nostoc sp. UIC 10607. Lineage (NCBI taxonomy): Bacteria > Bacillati > Cyanobacteriota > Cyanophyceae > Nostocales > Nostocaceae > Nostoc > Nostoc sp. UIC 10607. Next base: position 22,282 of record NZ_JBIQNW010000069.1, read on the forward strand.
ATTTCAAGAAAGCGAATCGGCTGCTATTATAGTAGTTTTTCTGGGAACTCTCTGGACGATGATTATTAATACAGCAATAGGGATGCGGCATTTTCATAGACAGAACAATAACTTTCGAGTAGCTATATTTCATCTATTTCATGCCTTTAAAGTAAGCATTTGGGTAGCTTGGTTTATAGTTATTGCTACAGAAATGTTAACAGGCCCAAAAGGACTTGGCTTTACCCTGTGGGAAGCTTATAAAGCTGGTAATGTCGATTATATAATCCAGGTGATCATCTACATCGGTATCATTGGCTTTTTGCTGGATCAGGTACTAGATTTTGGAGCCTATATTCTCTCGCAAATGGTTTCAGATGGGAAAAAATCTTCCTAAATTTTATCTAGGTTTGCGGATTGCGCCCTGCCAGCTAATAGTTTGCTTGGCAGCATGAAAGATAGTCCACTACCGCGAATACTGGAACCCTACCCCCGCTCTTGAGGCATGGGGCAGCTCACAAAATTTGCGCCAATCGATCTAGTGGCTCAAGGTGCTACAGTGAAGCCAGTTAGCTGCGATGACCCTCAAGGATTGGTCGAGGCAACACAACAGGCCGATGCTTTACCTTGGCTGACTCCACCAAAACTTTATCAATACTTTTGCGAAACAATTGATTTGGGTAATGCTATAGCCAGGGCGAACGCATTATGTAAATAAAAAGCTTGTATTCTCAATAGGCTCAAAAATAGTCGCATTAATGTCTGCTTATTGACACAGATTTAGCGTAGGCGTAGCCCGTCGTAGACATCGCTTTCGGACCCGTTTCTATGGGCGTTGAACCTCGTAATTTAGCTAAGGTATTGACACTAGGACGTAATTTTTCAAAGAACAGCGAATCTTGACCCCGGATTTCCCACCAACACACCACTCATGCCTCCAATAGGCTACATTAGAAAGGCTTTCGGCAATAAAAGAGAGAATCGATTAGGGAGACGATGGACTAGCCTCCATCTAGCGATCGCTCTTTGAGGAAAAACTTTTTGGTTTACTGTTTTTTAGTTCATGTGTCATGAAGTTGGGTGTGGGGGGGTAGGGTGTAGAGGATACGGCATTGAACGTAGCTCTGCAACCCCGATCAATGCAATCATCGTAAAAGATGGGGCTTGTATCCTACCAGTTGTTGGGGGTTTTCTTTCCCTACACCCCACACCCTATACTCGCTCCAACGGGGCTTGGTCAGTTTAATTATTGTCCACTCAGTAAATACAACAAGCTTTGGGCTAAAATTACATTTTAGTGGGTGAAATTATCTAAATATCCTAATTTTAGATAATATTGCTATTGTCTAAAATTAGAAATATGAGGATTAGCGAGCGCACTGAAATTTGATTGTTCACCAATCGTAAGATTTTTAGAGGGTACCACCATGCAAAACATGCTAAAACGCGCATTCCTACCTGGCTTGATGGCTGCTACTTTAGCTGGTACTAGCTTAATACCGGTTCAACCTGCTTCTGCTGATGACCGAGTTCTTAATAATGCAGCGATTGGAGCCGGGGCAGGTGTATTAAGTGGGGTTGTAACAAATTGTGGTTCGGTATTAGACAATGCTTTTAAAGGTGCTGCTGCTGGTGCTGCTGTTAATGCTGCCAATGGTGCAAGACGCACCAGAGCCAGAAGAAGAAACGGACGTTTACCTGTTCAAGATATCGCTGTAGGTGCTGGTGCTGGTGTATTGGCAGGTGCAATTTCTGGTGGTTGTAGAACTACCTGGAAAAATGGTGTCAATGGTGCTGCTGCTGGTGCTGCGGTTAATTTATTAGATAACAGACCCAGAAGAAGATAATCTGTCATTGATAACTCGTAATAAACATTTGTCCAGCAATTTCATGAGTTTTTAGTTGATGCCACTCTTCCTCGATCCGATTCATTTCGGAACAATAGGGTGGTACAAAGAAAACGAATAGTCCTTTTTCTTGCCACTCAAGCCATTTTTGTTTTGCTTTCTTACTGGTATGTAAGGAACTATTATCGTGAACAATAAAACTGATACGACCAGTTTCAACTAAAGTGTTTTTTGCTTTAACTGCAATCCAATCCATAAACTCGATGTAGCGTTTTGTTTTGAACCCACCTTGAACCAAGGCATACTCAAAACTGACTTGGGGTTGCCATAAACCCAAAATACTAATGCGACCACCACGGCTACCAATTTGTGCCATATGTTTTTGGCTACCGATACGACTGTAACTGTAGCTAACAGGACTCCAACCACAACACCCAGACTCATCAAGATACTTAAGCTCGACATAACCCTCTACTGCCGCTTGCTCTAAGGTATCTAAGTCTGCAAGCTTCAAGTCGTGGTTTTTCTGGGTCTTGTTTTCTCTTATGAGTATGGCGGGTGCGTTTCCATTTCCACTTTTTTTTGAGCAAACGTCGCAGACGAGACGGACTCAGTTGCACATTTCTGTCTTGAGCCAATTTTTCTGATAACTGCAAACTGTTATAAGTACGGGGTTCTACCTCTAAGCAATTCTCTAAATATGCTAAGTCTGCCTCAAGCCATTTGTACTTTGCTCCCCGCCCGGAAGTTTCCCATAGTCCTCCCAAACCCTTATTTTCTCAACTCCTCAGTGTTGCTCGTACCGTATGTTCGTGACACTCAAAAATTTTAGCGATCGCTGGTACATTCCATCCTTGGGCATTTAATCTAACCCTCTTCTGTCACTCTCCGAAAACTTTTGCCATTTGTGAATTCTAGAGCTTTTGTATACGAAGCGATGTCTACGACGGGCTACGCCTACGCAAGATTTTTTCCTAATAACAAATACAATAACTAAGTTTTTGTAATAGGATAGCTTGTATTGATTGACTGATATAGCTTCTAGAGATTGTCCTCTCGGAAAGTGACAGAAGAGGGATAATATCCACTGACCTTTGCCCACAGAGGATTTTTCTGGTATTGCATATAACACTTGAGTTTGGTTGGCTGACAAATCTTTAGCCCAGGGCGGTTAAAATCTCTGCTATCAAGGCAAAAGCCGACTATATATAAAAGTTTAGTAAGTTATCAGAATATACCAATAACTCACCATTTATTTACCCAATTCGTTATAAATATTCTAAATAATAGAAACTTTCTCCATAACATTTATTTTTGGGCAAAATATAATCTTTTTCCGTATACAGACCTCGTTTAAGGAAAAAAGATACAAAATTTCCGTGTAATTCACCCTGATATTTAGAACTTTTGCGAATATCATTCACTAGCGCTACTCGATATCGATAGCTGTACAGACGCGCTCCTAACTCCTTCTTTGCTTATGCTATACAAGCACCATCAACAAAAGCTGTTGAGATGGATTGCATTGTTCCTAGTTGGAACATTTCTGCAATTGTTGTTTTACATCCCGACACCAGTCTTATCCCAAAATTCCAATAGCTGTAGCAATATTACAGCCCCGCTCACATCTGAAGAACAAACTTATGCTCGTGCTGCTTGGCAGTATTTTGTCAAATATTATCAGCCAGCAACGGGATTTACCAATTCTACTGGGGGTTATCCTTCGGGTACACTCTGGGATATGGGGAATTATTTAATGGCATTGAATGCTGCACGATGGTTGAATCTTACTGACCAAGCAGACTTTGATGCACGCCTCAACAAGTTTTTGACGACTCTCAACAGCTTGAGGTTATTTGAGGATGCGTTGCCAAATAAAGTTTATAATGCAGCCACTGCACAGATGGTTGATTATGGTAATAATCCACTTGAGCGGGGTATTGGTTGGTCTGCTTTGGATGTTGGGCGAATATTAGCTGCGTTTGATGTCATCCGTACCTGTCATCCGCAATATAATGATTGGCTTAAAGGAATTGTAGCAAAGTGGCAAGTGGCGCGATCGCTTAAAGATGGACAACTTTACGGTGCTACTGTTCTCCCAGACGGCAAAACATTACTGGTGCAAGAAGGACGACTCGGCTATGAAGAATACGGCGCGAGGGGTTATCAACTTTGGGGTTTTTCTGCACCGAAAGCGATCGCTTTTGAGCCGTTTAAGTTAGTCGAAATTAATGGTGTCCAAATTCCCGTTGATACCCGTGACTTTCAAAGCACTAACGCTAATAATTACATTGTTAGTGAGTCTTATATCCTTGAAGGGATTGAATTTGGTTTGCAAGGTGAGCTAGCTGATTTTGCTGCCAGGGTTTTAGATGTGCAAAAACGGCGTTTTGATACCACAGGTCAGTTGACTGCGGTTACAGAAGATAATATCGACCAAGCGCCTTATTTTCTCTATAACACCGTCTATGCAAACGGTGCAAACTGGGCGACAATCACCGATGCCAATCAACCTTACCCACAGTTTCGCAGCATTAGCACCAAAGCTGCTTTTGGTTGGCACTATCTTTTTCCAAATAATGCCTATGCCCAAAAAGTTTTTGATGCAGTCAAGGATCTCCGCAGTCCTGATGATGGTGGTTACTATGCTGGTATCTATGAAGAATCAAAACAACCCAACAAGGCTTTGACAGGTAATACTAATGGGTTAATTTTGGAGATTTTATACTACAAAGCTAAGGGAAATCGCCCTTTAATTGCTTCTGGTTCTGCGAGTGTGTCTACTGGTAAGCCCAGTGAGAATGCTTCTGCTGCAACACCCTCAAATCAACCGAATTCTACTACTGCTAAGACTCCGATCGCAACCCCTGCGGATACTTCTAAACCTACAGAAGTGGCCGTTGCACCTATTCCCCCAGTGGATAGTCCCAAGCCATCATCTAACCTGAAACTAGATCGGCCACTGTCAGTAATTGAACGGCGCTATGCAGAGGCAGCTTGGCGATACTTTCAAGCGAATTATCATTCCAAAAGTGGGCTGATAGACGATCGCAGTGATTTCAAAGGTGCAACTCTTTGGGGATTGGGAGATTATCTCGCAGCCCTCCATGCAGCGCGATCGCTCGATATAATTACCCCCAAAGAATTTGACCAGCGCACCCGACATCTTTTAGCAGCCTTGATAAAGTTACCGTTATTTGCAGGTGAATTGCCGAGTCGGGGTTACAATACGCGATCGCTGCAACCAATAGATTATGGTGGAAATCCGATTTTAGAAGGAAATGGCTGGTCAGCTTTAGATTTGGGTAGATTGCTAGCAGCGCTTTACAACTTAAAAACTTGTCATCCACAATACACGGCTGCTGTAGATAAAATTGTCCTGGATTGGTCATACTTGCGTGTGGTACGCGAAGGAATTCTCTCCAGTGCTACTGTTGCCAAAGATCAAGACGGGCGATCGCTTACCCGCGTCAATCCTGAAACCCGCTTGGGTTATGAAGAATATGCCGCTCGTGCTTTTCAACTATGGGGATTTAATGTTGATCGTTCTGCTGTTGGCGGTGAATATCAAACTGCTCCAGTAGAGGGAGTGAAAGTCCCAGTCCAACGCCATCGCACAGATACTAACTCCAAAGTTAACCAATACACAGTTAGCAATCCTTTCTTACTCTATGCAGTGGAATTTGGACTAGATCCAAAAATGCGATCGCTCTTTGAGCCAATTTTCCAGGCGCAAGCTGAACGTTATCGCCGTACTGGCATTCTCACAGCTTCAGCCACCACCTTGATTGATCGCAAACCTTACACTATACATAGCTCAATTACTGGGCAGGGTGAGTCTTGGGTAGCTTTAGGAGATGATGGTCAACCTGTACCAAAAGGGCGATTGGTAAGTACAGCAGTAGCTTTTGCTTATCATGCCCTGCTTCCAGAAAACAAGTACAGTCAACAATTACTGCAAGGAACGACTGACTTATACAATCCATTAACTGGATTTTATGAGGGCTTCTATGAAACCACAGGTAAAACGGCAGTCGGTTTCACCAGCAGCACCAACAGTATGGTTTTGCAATCTTTGCTATACAAGGTCACGAATCGACAACCCTTAATTCGTCCGACTACCACCATGAAATCTCCTTGGTGGCAGGAAGTTACTAAGGGAAATTCTGGGCGAGGTCTACCAAACACCGCCACACAACAAACCAAGTTAATTTCTGATAGTTTTGGAAGTTACTGGGTTTCAAATAGTAAAAATACTCACTGATAGCGGTTCTCGTTTACGTGAGTTACACCCGTAGGGGCACGGCAGTGCCGTGCCTTTACACCTGGCGATATAATGCCGCGTCTGAGTGGGAACCGCTATAGTAACCGGCACAAAATAACGACGATCATTTCTAAGCTAAGGGTAAAAGTGTTTTATTCTTAGCTCAGATCCTACCTAACGCGGTGTGCAACTTATTTTTAGAACAATACGGTTCAGTTAAGCATTTCTTTCTTCTCTCTGCGTCCTCTGCGCCTTGGCGGTAGCCTGCGGCAAGCCGCTGCGCGTCTACGTTAAAAAATTGACTTTAATAACAGAGTTTTAGCCTCAACTGAACTGTATTAATTTTTAGAACCCCGTTTCCATTCCTCTCCCCCACTCCTGAGAGGCTTTGATTCTTACTCCCCAACAACGTTTTTCCGCTTCTGACTTTTCCCGTTAAGTCTCAAAAAGCTTGCTGGTAAAGGATTTAGGAGACAGCACGGTATATACGGTAAAGTAATAAAAATCTGGTGTTAAAGGTGACGAGCAATGCTGGACTGGTGGGAGAAGAATTTT